>CAYXOZ010000042.1:0-11082 GCA_964467135.1 uncultured Dehalococcoidaceae bacterium | reverse complement strand
CGACCGCACGGGCAGGGCTCGGTAACATAAGAGGACAAATCCCCGGTCCCGAACCTGATTAGCCCCCAGTTTTTATTAAAAAGCTGCGTGGTCACGATTTCACCAACCTCGCCGGGGCCCACCTGCCGGCCGGTCTCCGGGTCGACGATTTCCGTGACATATTCATCCATCAGGTGCATGCCGGATTTTTGACGGCACTCGTACGCTATGGCGCCGCCCGGCTCGGTCACGGCGTAAGCCTGGAAGGTATCGATACTGTAGTTCTCTTCAAATATTTTTCTGAGAGAAGGCGGCAGCATTTCTCCGGTGAACCAGGCCCGTTTGATGGCAAAGTCTTTGCGGACGTTGTGCCCCATTTCCTCGGCGCGTTTTAACACGGTATTCAGGAAGCTCGGCGTCCCCACGAACCCGGTCACTTTAAGGTCTTTCATTATCTGTATCTGGAGGTCGGTATTGCCGGTGCCGGCTACCACCACCGTCGCCCCGCAGTCTCTGATAGCTTCGTGGAACAGGATACCCGCCGGCGACATATGATAGGTGAATGTGTTAACGACGACGTCTCCTTTTCTAAAACCGGCTGCCCAGAACGATTTCGCGAACCACTTGACACTCGATGGCTGGATTTCATAAATGGGACCGGGGGAAATAAAGACGCGTTCGACGTTCTCCGGCTTTACCGCGAGAACGCCCCCGAAAGGTAGTTCCGCCTTCTGCATCTCCAGGAGGTCGGTCTTGCGGGTGACGGGCAGCTTCTCCAGGTCTTTCACCGTGCGGACCTGGTCGGGGGTAATACCGGCTTTATCCAGCAGTCTTTTTATCGCCGGGGCATGGCTGTAAGCATGGACTACCGTCTCGGCGAGTTTTTTATCCAGGTACTGGCTGCGGACCGCTGGCGGCATTATTTCCAGCTCGTCGAAGTACTCATCCCGGCGCGATTTTACAGCCATCGCTTTCTCCTCTTGTAATGCTTCACCTCGCGGTAGCTCTTCTTGGTGCCCAGGGCGGAAAGCCCCATGTAAAACTCTTTCACGTCCTCGTTATTTTTCAGGAAATCGGCGCTGCCGTCAAGCACCACCCGTCCGTTTTCCATGACGTAGCCATAGTGCGCGATGCTCAGGGCGACCCGCACGTTCTGCTCCACCAGTAGCACCGATGTCTTTTGCTCGGTGTTGAACCTCTGGATAATATTATATATCTCCTCCACCAGCAGCGGCGCCAGTCCCAGTGATGGCTCGTCCAGCATCATGAGCTTGGGGGTCGCCATCATCGCCCGGCCGATGACCAGCATCTGCTGCTCGCCCCCGGAAAGATAACCGGCGATGTTCCGCCGCAGTTCTTTAAGACGCGGGAAGTAATCGTAGACCATTTCGAGGTCCTGTTTCACGGTACGCCGGTCGCGCCGATTGTGCGCGCCGACCATCAGGTTTTCTTCGGTGTTGAGGTGCTCGAAGACATGCCGCCCCTCCAGCGCCTGGATAATGCCCAGCCTGCCAATCTCTTCGGCGTTCTTCTTATCGATTCTCTCGCCGTTCCACTCGATGCTGCCGTCGGTCACCTCCCCCTCCTCCACGTGGAGCAGCCCGGAGATGGCTTTCAGAGTGGTGCTCTTGCCGGCGCCGTTGGCGCCGAGCAGCGCCACGATGGCGCCGTCCTCGACGCTCATCGAGACGCCGTGCAACACCCTGATGACATTGAGATACGTGACCTCAATGTTATTGAGTTTTAACATTTACTCCCCTGCCGTGTGGGGGCGCCGCCTTCGGCGGCGCCCCTTTTTTGTTTATTACTGCCCGAACCAGCTGTACTCTTCGTACTTGACCAGCGGCGCTTCCGTCCAGTCGGTTATCGCCGTGATAACGCCGTTCTTTACCTGGAAAACGCGCAGCGCGTTCCCCAGCCGGTTGTCTCCTGGGTTATAGGTTACCGGACTCTGCAATCCGCCGACCGCGTAGTTCTTTAGCTTCTGGATACCTTGCTTTTCTACCGCCCGCCAGGAATCGACGTTGCCTTTGGCGAGCACATCGTAACCGGCATTCTCTAAAGCCAGTCTGAGAATTTCCGCCATGACGAGGCTCTGTGCCCAGGCGGTGATATAGTCCATGTTCCCCACGTCTTTAGGGTGGTTTTTCTGGGCGTATTCCACCAGCTTGGCCATACCGGGCACATTGTCGCCCCAGGAGGCGGTGGGGAAGACACCATAGACCCCCTCCACGAGGTCAGCCCCGGCGCTGTCAACCAATGCCTTGGTGAAGCTCGCATGACCGCATCCGATGGTTATGCCGGGGTACATGCCCAGCTCGTAGGCGTTCTTGATAATGATGGCGGTAGGCGCCGGCGTGCTGGAGATATAAAGTACATCGGGGTTCATTGCCTTGATGCGCGTAAGAGATTCCATTTCCGACGTAGTTGTCGCCGTATGTTCGAAGGCTTTGCCCACCTGACCGTCCCAGAGAATTTCTATACCCAGGTTGTCAGCCGCGG
This sequence comes from uncultured Dehalococcoidaceae bacterium, assembly GCA_964467135.1. Taxonomy (GTDB): domain Bacteria; phylum Chloroflexota; class Dehalococcoidia; order Dehalococcoidales; family RBG-16-60-22; genus JBFYTX01. The sequence goes on along the minus strand of CAYXOZ010000042.1, from coordinate 8,601 downwards.
CCCGGGCGGCGTCCCTGGCGCCGTAGCCGGTGGGGTTATTGAGCAAGAGTAACGCCATCTTGGGTTTGCCTGAACCCTTCCAGACATTCTCCATATAGTAGGTAGTGAAAGCAGTCCAGTCATCGCCGTAGTCCGGCGTCTGCCCGTAGACATGCTGCGGCGGGCGGTGAAGGTTGGGGGCGTTAAAGCAAACGAGGCCGGGGAACTCCGCCTGATTGGCGATTTGCGACACGGCGGTCATTTCCTTGGAAGAAGACGTGCCAAAAAGCAGGGCGCCTTCGTCCATAAACCTGTTGACGTTGGTGACCGTCTGGGCGGCATCGTACTTGCTGTCCAGCCATATCACCTCAATCTTATAACCGCTGACGCCGCCAAGCTCATCGTTGATGTACTTGATGGCGTCCAGGTTGGCATCGCCCATGGGGGCGCCCTTCTCGGCGGCGGGGCCGGTGGTCGGCGTGGTGATGCCGACCTTGAGAGTCTTACCCTCTTTACTCTCGCCACAGGCGCTCACCAGCGGCAGGACCGCCAGCATCAGCGCCAGGGCGACCACGACCGTGATAATAAGTCTCCTGTTTCTCATTGTTACCTCCTTGTACTATTTTATCGCTGTCCAGTAAATTCCAGCGGCGGACTACATAGGCTTCCCCTCCTTAATCGTCAGTATGAAAACGGCCATAAACGGTAAGCGGACTTGAACAGCGCCCAGCGGTGGGCGAGGCCCCTCGGCTCCAGTATCAGGAAAAGCACGATAATCAGGCCGAAAAGCATGGGCGTAACGCCAGTGGCAAAGCCGGAAGGCAGACCCTGGAACGAGTTTTCCAGGAAGGGCACCAGATAGATGGGCAGCAAAACCTGCTTGAGAAGTATGATGAGAACGACCCCCAGGATAGGCCCCAGAGAAGTGCCCAGCCCGCCGATAATGATCATGCCGATATAGAGGATGGAGTCCGTGAAGCTGAACATCTCGGCGTTAAGATTGAGATAATAACAATGGGCGAGGAGCGAACCGGCGATACCGGCGAAAAAACAGCCGATGAAAAAGGCCAGCAGTTTATAGTACAGCAGGTTGACGCCCATGACCTCGGCGGCGAGGTCGTTATCCCGGATCGCGATGAAGGCCCGGCCTACTTTAGTCCTCGCCAGGTTCTTGGCCAGGAACACGCAGAGAACGGCGATGCCGATAACCAGGTAAAACTGGCTCGTCTTGCTGCTGAAGACAAACCCGCCGACAGAGGCATACGGCACCGAGATGCCGTTAAAGCCCCCCGTCAGTCCCCAGTGGTTGATGACCCAGATAATGATAAACTGGGCGGCGACGGTGGTAATCGCCAGGTAAAATCCCTTGACCCGCACCGAGGGAAGACCGAAGAGCAGCCCGATAAAGCCGGAGACAAGCCCGCCGCCGATGAGCCCGACCAGGAACGGCATTTCGAAGCGGTTGGTGAGGACGGCCGACGTGTAAGCCCCCACGGCGATAAAGCCGGCGTGGCCGATGGAAAGCTGCCCGCAGTAGCCCACCAGTATATTCAGTCCCACGGCAGCGATGAGGGTAATGCCGATAAGGTTAAAGACGCCGAGCCAGAAATTCTGGAGGTAAAGGGGGGCGGTAAAGAGAACGACCAGAAACCCGATAAGCAAAGCCCACTGCGTTCCCGTGCGCACGATAGCCATGTCCTGCGCGTAGTTATAGTTGCGTACACCGCACGGCATACTCATCAGGCTATATCCTCTCTATACGGGTCTCGCCGAATAATCCATAGGGCTTGATGACCATGACGATAATGATAATCACAAAGGGTATGATGTCCTTAACGCCGGACCAGAGATACTGCGTCAGGTAGCCGCCGCCGAGCGTTTCCGCCAGTCCGATGACCGGCCCGGCCACGATAGCCCCGGTGAAGGAGTCCAGCCCGCCGAGTATGACGACCGAGAACGACTTAAGACCGGTCTCCACCAGACCATAGTTAATGGCGCCGATGCTGGAAATAAGGATACCGCCGATGGCCGCCACCACACAGGCAAACATCCATGAGGTAGAAAACACCCTGGTCACCGGGATGCCGCAGGCCTGCACCGCCATCTGGTCATCCGCGGTGGCGCGCATGGCGATGCCCATTTTGTGATAGCGAAAGAAAATGGTGAGCATGACAAATACCACAAGGCAGATCCCAATGACCCAGATATATTCCTGTGAAACGACGGCCGGGCCGATATGAATTACCTCCCTGGGGAAGAGGCGCGGTAAATCATCCTGACCCCACGGCCAGATAAACGTTACGATGCCCTCGATGAAATAGCCGATACCCAGCGTTACCGTGATAAGCGAAAGAATGGGCTGCGCGATAAGTGGGCGCAGGGCGAAGCGCTCAATAACCCACCCCAGGAACAGCGCGAAGATGAGTACGAAAAAGAAAGCGATATACACCGGCAGATTTGCCTGCACCAGCATGGAGTAAGTGAACCACGATGAGATGAGCACAATCTGGCCCAGCGCCAGGTTGGCGACGCTGCTCGATTTCCAGATAAGGGCGAAGCCCAGTGCAATCAGGGCATAAACCATGCCGATTGATATACCGGTAATGATAAACTGTAAAAACGTCCCGTCAGTCACTGCCTTCCAGATTACGAAGCCCAGGAGAGCGATAGCCAGGACAAGCAGCGCATATTTGAGGTATTTTTTTAACTTTTTAATGTTCATATTTTTGTTCCACGTTCCTGCTAACGCCCCTTACCTGTATGCCTGTGGTTACCACGCCTTTTCTACCATCTCTATAGGTCACGGGTGCCTGGACGTCCACCTTGTCTTTACCCCCGTACATCGCCTCGATAAGCTCTTTATACCGCTGCTCCATGAATTCGCGGCGCAGCTTCCGGGTGCGCGTCAACTCCGCTTCATCGGGGTCGAACTCTTTATGCAGCAGCACGAACTTCCGCACGCGGGAAGGCTCCGGCAGGTAGCCGTTAACGCGCTCCAGGTCCTGCCGCACCAGGTCCGCCACTTCTTTTTTCTGCGAGAGGTCGACGAACGTGGTGTACGGGATACGGTGCCGCTCCGCCCACTTCCCCACCATGGCAAAATCTATGTTGATGATGGCGGCCACGTAATCCCTTTCTTTCCCCCCGATGACCATCGCGTCCTTGATGTAGGGACTGAACCTCAGCCTCCCCTCGATATATTGCGGGGCATACTTGGCGCCGGATTTCAACATGCCCATGTGCTCCAGGCGGTCCATGAATATCAGGTGCCCCTGCTCGTCGATGTTGACCGCGTCCCCGGTATGGCACCAGCCGTCAATCAACGTAATGGCCGTCTTTTCCGGGTTTTTATGATAGCCGGTGAACATGCAGTCGCTGCTGACCAGGAGCTCGCCCTCTTTAGTTATCCTCAGCGAGGTGCCCAGCGCCGGCCGGCCCACGCTCTCGAACTTTATCTCGCCTCTACCATGGGATGATATCAGGCCGGCTTCAGTGCTGGCATAGCACTGCCTGAGCTCCACCCCGATGGCGTGGATAAGGCGGAAAGTGTCCAGGCTCAGCACCGAGCTCCCCGTCACCGCGAACCTGACCTTGCTCAGTCCCAGCCTGTCCTTGAGCGGCCGGAACAAAGCCAGGTAGGCTATACCGTGCAGGATGCGCCAGAAAAGGTTGGGCGTTTTACCCTCGAACTTGATGTCGGCGATTTTATGTCCGACCGGCAGGAACAGGTTATAGGTAAAACGCTTGAGCGGGTTGGCGTCCAGCATCTTTACCTGGATTTCGCTGACCAGCCCCTCCCACTGCCGCGGCCCGTAGATGACGAAGTTGGGCCCGATTTCCCGCGTGTCCTCGGCGATGGTCTCCGGCTCCTCCGGGAAGTTGAGCTTGGCCCCCGTGAGCAGATGGGGAATGGTGGCGAAAAAGCTGTCCCCCACCCACGCCGCCGGGAAATTGGAGACGAGATTGTCGTTTTCGTCCAGCGGGTAGCGGTTCACGAAGCCGCGGGCGGTGGTAATCAGGGCGCGGTGCGTTAGCGTGGCCCCCTTGGGCAGGCCGGTCGTGCCTGAGGTATAGTAGATGAAGGCTATGTCGTCTCCCCTGCCCTCCTCCACGTTCTTCTCGAAAAGCCCCGGGTGCGTTTTCTCGTATTCCCGCCCCATCTCCATCACCTCGCTAAAATTGATGAGGAGGGGGTCGTCATAGTTGCGCAGTCCCTTGGGGTCCCAGTAAATGACTTTCTTCAGTAACGGCAGCTCGCCCTTGATTTCCAGGAACTTGTCCGTCTGCTCCTGGTCGTTAACGATGGCGAATTTAGCGTCGGAATGCGAGGCAATATATTTAACTTCCGAGGGAATAGAATCGACGAAAACCCCGGTGGCGATACCTCCCGCTGCCTGTACCGCGAACTCCCCCCAGAACCACTGCGGCTCGTTGTCCCCGATGATGCAGACGACGTCGCCGCGCGCCAGCCCCAGGCTTATCATCCCGAGGGAAAAGAACTTTATATTTTCACAGTAGTCCTGCCAGCTATATCTGTGCCACACCCCGAACATCTTCATGGACATGGCGGTGCGTGCTCCCCATTTTTTACTATTGCTTACTATTATCTGGGGTATGGTCTCTCTTTTTTCTATGGTGCTGATAGCCAATTAAAAATACCTCATAAAACTTAATTACCCCCCAAATTCGGGAGGTAATCTAACAACACATATCGTTAACTGTAATATAATTTAACTACTGATGCTTCTACCTCCCACGCGCACTCCCGGTGCGCCCGGTAAAGACGAATTTTTGTTTCTCCAGTTTAACCTGATAGCTGAACATGACGGTCACTAGCTTACCATATATAAAATGAAGCTGTCAATAAGAGTGAAGCTGAATACCGTTTTAATATAAGGAAAGAGGGGCTGCACCATTCTCGGATACTCTATTTCGGTAACAGCTAACCGCTAATCGCTAACAGCTATCCCGTCACCACCGTCGTCCCGGTTGCCTTGGCAATCAGCTTGCCCGCCTGGTTGGTCACCGTCATCTCCGAGACGCCGATACGCCGTCCGCTCTTTATTACCTTACATTCGGCAAAAAGCTCGTCGCCGGCGGCCGCGCCGGAAATGAGATGTATATTGAACTGGGTGGCTATACTCGGTGTTACCAGCGAGTTGGTGGCGTAGGCAAACGCCTGGTCGGCCACCGCCATGACAATCCCCCCGAAGACCATACCGTTAAAGTTCAGGTGTTCCGGGCCGAGCTTCATCGCCACTTTGGCATATCCCGGTTTAAGCTCTATCAGCCGCATTTTCAGGAAGGCTGCGATTGGCTCCCCGACTTCTTTAGCTTTCAGATTTTCTACGTTATCTTCGGGCATTTCGCTACATTATAGCATAATGGAATTTCCCCACAATATCAGTCCCTGTTGACAAACGGGGTAAGCTTACCATCATAATAAGCGGAAACCATGTCGCAAGGAGGTCATATGTCTGTCTATCTGATGCTGACGACCCTCACCGATGCCGGGAGGAAAGCCCTCCAGGAAGACCCGGAAATTCTCAAGGAAATCAATAAAGAAGTGGAGTTTATGGGGGCCAAAATACTGACCCAGTACGCTCTGCTGGGCCAGTACGACTTCGTGAATATCCTGGAAGCCCCCAGCAATGAAGCCATCGCCAAGCTGGCGATACGCCTGAGCGCTAAAGGCACCACCCAGACCCTGACCCTCACCGCCATACCCGTCGACGACCTCATCACGACCCTGAAAGAGCGTGAGAACCCCTGGTAAAAATTTATGAATAAAATAAAAGTCCTTATCGCCGATGACCACGCCGTGGTGCGGGAAGGCACCCGCCAGATTCTGGAACGGGAGCCCGATATCGACGTTATCGCCGAAGCCGCTGACGGCGAGGAGGCAGTGCGACTCGCCGGCAGCTCCAGGCCGGATGTCGCCATTATCGATATCGCCATGCCGGGCATCGACGGCATTGAGGCGACCCGCCAGATCAAGTCGCTTTACCCGTCGGTAGCCGTTCTGATACTCTCCGCTTATGACGACGACCAGTTCGTCTTCAGTCTTTTAGAGGCGGGCGCCGCCGGCTACTTGCTCAAGAGTATCCGCGGCCGTGAGCTCATTGACGCCGTGCGGCAGGTCCACGCCGGCGAATCGGTCCTGCATCCGGCTATCGCCCGAAAGGTGCTGAACCGTTTCGTGCCCGCCCCGGACAAGTCCTCCCGGCAGAAGCCTTCGGATATGCTCAGCGAGCGGGAAATAGAGGTGCTCCGCCTCGCCACCCGCGGCCTGAGCAACCAGGATATCGCCGATGAGCTCTGCCTCAGCCTGCGCACCGTCCAGGCGCACCTGGGGCATATTTTTAACAAGCTCCAGGTAAGCTCCCGGACGGAAGCCGTCGTGCACGCCCTCAAGCAGGGCTGGGTCACTCTGGAAGATATTCCCTGATATTGTATAATTAATATATGGCATGGGATATTGTCGCCATTATCGTCATTGCTCTCGTTGTGGCCTTCGGTATTGTTTCGATGCGCCTGGCCTGGGTTTACCGCCGCCGACTGGCCAATGCCCGGCATGAGCTTCAAGTATCCGAAGGCCGCTACCGCTATCTGTTTGAAAACGCCCATGACGCTATCTGGCTTCATGACCTCGAGGGCAATTTCATTACGGTCAACAAGGCCACGGAAAAGCTTTCGGGATACAGCCAGGAAGAGCTGTTACGCATGAATGTCAAAAGCTTTCTCTCCGAGGAAAGCCTGGACCTCGCCCATAAAATCAGGAGAAAGCTCTTAAATGACGAGGTGGTCGAGCAGCCTTACGAGCAGCGTATCTTCCGCCGGGACGGCAGCGAGGCGTACATCCAGTTGGCCACCAGTCTTGTTCTTGATAAAGGTAAACCGGTGGCTTTCCAGCACATCGCCCGGGACATCACCGAGCAGCGAAGGATGAACGAGAACCTGCGTTTCTATTTCCAGCAGGCCACCCGGGCGCAGGAGGAGGAGAGGAAGCGCATCTCCCATGAGCTTCACGATGATACCATACAGTCGCTGGTGGTTTTATCCCGCCAGCTGGACGCCCTGGCCAACGACCCCGGGCTTTCCGGGGAAAACCGTGCCCGTCTGGAGGAACTCTGGCACCGCACTGACAGTGTTTTACAGGGGGTGCGTCGCTTGAGCCAGGACCTGCGCCCGGCCGCGCTGGACCGTCTGGGACTCTTACCCGCCGTCGAGCTGCTGGCGTCGGAAGTGACCGGCTATTCCAAGGTGGCTACCAGGGTCAATACGCTGGGTAAGGAGCACCGTCTGCCGGAAGAGGTGGCGATTGCCCTTTTCCGCATCACCCAGGAGGCCTTGAGGAACGTCTGGCGGCACTCGGGCGCTACCCGTGCCGATATCACCATCGACTTCACTGACGGGCGGACGAAAATCACCGTGAGTGATAATGGCAAAGGATTTCAAATCCCGGAAAAGATGGGTGACCTGGCCAAGCACGGCAAGCTGGGACTGGCGGGCATGCAGGAGCGGGCGCAACTGGTGGGGGGCACCTTGACGGTGCAATCAAAACCGGGCCAGGGGACGACCATTACCGTCGAAGCGCCGGGCTAACACAAATAACCTCTGGATTTCCTTACCGATTTTTACTCTGTTCTAACCCAATTTTAACTAACACAATTATATCATTTAATTACTGGAAATCTATCGCTAAGAGGCTGCTAATGAACTGCATTATAAATTTTACACCGACCGGGATGATACCCACCAAGAAAATGACGCCCCACGTTCCAATATCCACCGCCGAGATAGTCGAGGAGGTGCTGGCAGCCGTCGACGTCGGCATTACCATGGTGCATTTGCACGCTCGCGACCCGAAGACCGGCGAACCGGCGTATGAGGCGGATATCTATAATGAGATGATTTCCGGAATACGTAAATATAACCGCGACCTGATAATCGGCGTATCCACGAGCGGCAGGAACTTCTCCGAATTCGAGAAACGCGCCCAGGTGCTCGGTCTTAAAGGAGAGGCGAAACCGGATATGGGCAGCCTGACCTTGAGCTCGCTCAACTTTAACAAACAGGCGAGTATTAATGCTCCCGATATGATTATCGCCCTCGCCCAGGAGATGAAGAACAATAATATCCTGCCGGAACTGGAAGTGTTCGACGTGGGAATGATCAACTACGCCAAATATCTGGAGAAAAAGGGGCTTCTCGAACCGCCCTTTTACTTTGGCCTGATAATCGGGAATATCGCGTGCGCCCAGGCAGATTTGCTGCACTGCGGGGTAATGATCCGCGATTTGCCCGAAAACTCGGTGTGGAGCATGGGTGCTGTCGGCGATGCCCAGCTGATGATAAACTCACTGGCTATAAGTATCGGCGGCGGCGTACGCGTGGGACTTGAAGATAATATTTATTACGATCCCGAGCGCACCAGACTGGCGACCAACCTGGATTTGATTAAACGCATCCACGTGATTGCCGAAGCCAACGAAAAAGCCATCATGAAGCCGTCTGAGCTGAGAGAAATCCTGCGCTTAGAAGCCGGACAGGGCAAGTACGGACGTAAAGTCAGCCAGAGATAACGATTGGAGCGGGAGACGGGACTCGAACCCGCGACAG
>CAYXOZ010000041.1:0-11091 GCA_964467135.1 uncultured Dehalococcoidaceae bacterium | reverse complement strand
ACCAGAGATAGAACAAGCTGACCGTAACCGGACGTCAGCAGCATGAACATGATTACTGCCAGTATCGCCAGCACCCAGATGACCGGTCGCAGATAACTTTCACCCTCGGGATTTTTCCGGATAAAAAGGTAAATCAGAATACTCAAAGACACTAAAGCCAGACCGGGGAGAGCAAAACCGCTGAAAAGGAAAAAACTGGTGGTAAAGTTGCCCCAGGCCACGTAGGTGTTGAAGCTGCCCGCCGGGGCCAGGAACGGCTGCATCTCGACGGTAGTGGTGGCGGAAGCCCCGGAAGGGGCGAAAATATCGAACTGGGACATTGTCAAATTAAATAAATCGGGGTTGATTCCGTAAAAGACGGCGAGAACGATGCCCCCGGCGACCACCAGCGCGATAGGATAATAAAGCGGCCTGATTTTCCGGGAGGTCAGCAGACGGGAAAGACCAAACAGGACTATCGGAACGAGAACCGCCAGAATTATGCCGACAAGGTAAAAAGAGCTCGGCGCGAAGCTGAAAAAAATCAAGAAGGCAATCAGCAGAGTTACAATGCCCGTAATTCCCAGGTAGTCCGTCGATTGCCCCCGGAGGTGGTCGTTGACGAACTGGATGACCAGATAGAGGCCGAAGATGAACACAAAAAGCAACGCCCCCGCCCAGCTGATGAGATAGACCCCCAGGAAGAGTCCGGCCAGGACGGCATAGAGGAGAGGCCGCAAGCACTTCGACCACTCTCGCCGCCGGAGGTGACCCAGGGTCAACTCCCTTTCCCGGGCGGTTTTCACGGCCAGGATGGCGAACGCCATAAAAGTCGCCGTGAGAAACGTCTCGACGGCGGGGGTGTCGTTCAAGCCCAGTATCGTCCGGCCCAGGTATTCGCCGGGCAGAACGGCGGTCAATCCCGCCGCAATGACGCCGACCCACCGGTTGAAAAGCGTTTTACCGATGAAATAGACCGGGATTACGGTAAGGGCGGCGATAACGGCGGGGAAAAAAGCGCTGACGACATCGATGAGGTGCTGGCTTGGCGACCCGAGACCGATAATCCAGATGATGCCCGATAAAAACCAGTACGGGAATAAGATATCGGTCAAATTGGTGCCGCCCGGATACAAAAGATAAGGGTCAAAGTCCATCATGCGGGGGAAATTCATGGCGGTATTATCGATGATACGCTGAAAATAATAGGCATCGATGCTCGTAAACTTTACCCATTCGCCGTCAAAGGCCTGGCCGTGAGGGAGCACGATGCGAAAAAGCAGGGAAATACCGAAAATGACGACAATCAGGACGCCGACGATAATTTTAGGAGAAATCTTGCTTAAATTCATGTATGTTACCGGGCAAAGACCGGGAGATTGGTTCATTATGGCACATATCCGCCTCGGATGCAATCTGCCCGAGTCTTGCTAAAGCCAATATGGTCAGCTATAATTACAGAAAGCTTTTCAGTCAAGAAAAACCGCCCTCAGGCTCCGGACAGCCTTCCGTCAGGAGAGAAATCAGCCGCATGAAAATTTCGGTAGTCCTCGGGACCCGCCCCGAAATAATCAAAATGGCGCCGCTGCTGAAAATACTCGAGACAAGAAAGGCGGACTTCTTCACCCTCCACACCGGCCAGCACTATTCCTACGAGCTCGATAAAGTCTTTTTCGACCAGCTCGAATTGCCGCCCCCTCGGTATAACATTGAGGCGGGCTCCGGCTCACACGCCGAAGAGACCGGCAAAATGCTTATCGGCATCGAGAAAATTCTCCAGGCGCAAAAACCGGATATCGTGCTGGTGGAGGGGGACACCAACAGCGTCCTGGCGGGGGCGCTGGCGGCGGTCAAACTGGGCATCCGGGTGGGGCATGTCGAGGCGGGACTGCGCTCTTACGACCGCCGCATGCCAGAAGAGATAAACCGGGTCATCGCCGACCATATCTCGGACTATCTGTTCGCGCCCACCCGGCAGGCTAAGCACATACTGCTCGGGGAGGGAATCGATAAAGCGAAGGTATTCGTCACCGGCAATACCATCGTCGACGCCGTTAACCAGAACCTGGAACTCGCCGGACGGAAGACGGATATAATGACGCGCCTGCGCCTCAAACCCCGGAAATATCTCCTGGCTACCCTGCACCGCCAGGAAAACACCGATAGTAAAGAGAGGTTCAGCTCTATCCTGGAGGGACTGCAAAACCTCGCCGTCAGGTTCCGGCAGCCGGTCGTTTACCCCATCCACCCGAGGAGTCGCAAGATGATGGCGGGCCTGGCCAGGCAGCCGGACAAGCTGAAAATCATCGACCCTGTGGACTTCCTCAGCTTTCTCAAGCTGGAAAGCGACGCCCGCCTGATACTCACCGACTCCGGCGGCGTCCAGGAAGAAGCCTGCATCCTGCGCGTACCATGTGTAACTCTACGGGACAACACCGAACGCCCGGAGACGGTCGAGGTAGGCGCTAACGTCCTGGCCGGGGCCTCGGCGGAAAGAATCGTCGGCTGTGCCGTGTCGATGCTCGCCCGCAACAGGGACTGGGCCAATCCCTTCGGGGACGGGCATGCCGCCGAGAGAATCTTTAATATTGTCACGGAGGCAAAACATGGCTAAGATACTGGTCACCGGCGGGACGGGATTCATCGGCTCCAACCTCGTGCCTGAGCTAAGAAAACGCGGCCACGAGGTCTGGGTGTGCGACCTCATGAACACCGCCGTCACTGCTAACTATATCCGCTGCGACACGCGCGAGTTCCGGCAGATTGAGCGCATTTTCAACAGCCACGTCTTCGATTTCGTCTACCACCTGGCGGCGGAATACGGGCGCTGGAACGGCGAGGACTACTACGAAAACCTCTGGCAGACCAACGTCATCGGCACGAAGCACATGATACGTTTACAGGAAGCGAAAAAGTTCAAAATGATTTTCTTCTCCAGCGCCGAGGTCTACGGCGACTATACCGGGAAGATGAGCGAGGACGTCATGGACAAACTCGCCATCAAGCAGATGAACGACTACGCCATCACCAAGTGGGCCGGCGAGCTCATGGTCCTGAACTCCGCGGCGATGTTCGGCACGGAGACCGTCCGGGTGCGGCCCGTCAACGCCTACGGCCCCCACGAGCACTATCATCCCTACCGCGGCGTTATCCCCGCCTTTATCTATAAAGCCCTCCACGACGAGCCGTATACGGTGTACATGGGGCACAAGCGCATCTTCGACTACGTCGAGGACACGTGCCGGACTTTCGCCAATATCGCGGATAATTTCATTCCCGGCGAAGTCTATAACATCGGCGGGAAAGAGGAGTGGGAGTGCGATATCAAATACGTTTCCGATGTCATTCTTGAGTACCTGGGCAAGGACGACTCTAAGGTAACCTATAAAAAAGGCGAGCCCTTCACCACACAGGTCAAGCACGTCGACTACGCGAAGTCGCGGCGCGACCTCAAGCACGACCCCAGGGTACCGCCTAAAGAAGGCATACACCGGACCATCGAATGGATGAAATCCGTATATGGCATCAAGTAGCGGAGCGGCAGCGTGAACGTCCTCTTCGTCCATGAAGTCGACTGGCTTAACAAAGTAGTCTTCGACATCCATACCCTGGCGGAGGCGCTTTCTCTGCGGGGGCATAAAGTCTACGCTATCGACTTCGAAAATTCGTGGAAACGCAAAGGACTGGACGACCTCTGGAATTTCAAAACACGGGAAGTTGGCGGAGTCTCGAGAGCCTTTAAGGGTTCCTCGGTAAATCTCATCCGGCCGGGATTCATCAAGGTCAGCGGGCTGAGCCGGATCTCGGCTGCCTGCACCCACTGGCGCGAGATAAAAAAGACCATTAAAGAGAAAAAGATAGACGCAGTCGTCCTTTACGGTGTCGCCACCAACGGCCTGCCGGCTATCCTTGCCACCCGCAGTCTTAAAGTCCCGGTTTTATTCCGGTCGATAGATATCCTCAACCAGCTCGTCGCCTACCCTGTCCTCAGACCGCTCACTAAAATACTGGAAAAACAGGTCTACGCCCGCGCTGACATGATACTGACACTCACGCCGAGCCTTTCCAGGTACGTGGCGGGGCTGGGGGCCAGAGAAGACAGGATAAAGCTGCTGCCCATGCCGGTGGATACCGCCATTTTTTACCCCTCCCCCGCCCCCGCCGAATTGCGGCGGAAGTGGGGCATTAAAGAGATGGACAGCGTCATCCTCTACATCGGTACGCTCTTCGATTTTAGCGGGCTCGACGCGGTGATACAGCACCTCCCGGAAATAATCGTCCAGGTCCCGGGCGCCCGCCTGCTTATCGTGGGGGATGGGCCGCAGCGCGTTAAGCTCGAGGGCATCATCAGGGAAATGGGGCTGGAGAAAAAGGTCACCATCACGGGCTTCCAGCCGTACGAGACCATGCCGCAATATATCAACACGGCTACTATCTGCATCAATCCCTTCCGGATGACCGGCGCCACACGGGAAATTTTCCCGGGGAAAATCGTCCAGTACCTCGCCTGCGCCAGGGCTGTCGTCGCTACGCCACTACCCGGCCTCGTGGCGGTAACCCCGGGCGAGGAGCAGGGCGTCGCCTTCGCGGCATCACTGGAAGCCATGGCTGGCAAGGTGGTGGCCCTGCTCAAAGACAGGAGCCACCGCCAGCGACTCGAACGGAATGGCCTCGAATATGTCCGTAAAGTCCACAGCGTAGAAAGCATCGCCGCGCAGTTGGAAGCCAGTCTCCAGGAAGCGATAGCCCTGAAAAAGACGGGTAAGTAAGATATGCCGCTGAGCATCATCAGCATCGCCCGGAACTCGCTAAAGTTCACCTCCGCCAAGGCGGTAGCGGCGCTGGCCGGGCTGGGCGTAACCCTCTACGCCGGCACCGTGCTGCTCCCCGAGGAATACGGCGCCTATGGCCTGCTCTCGCTGTGGCTAACGTACGTGATCCTGGCGGCGCCGGGAATATATACCGCCGCCTCGAGGGAAATACCCGTTCTCCTGGGGAAAGGCCAGGAAAAAGAAGCCCTTAAAGTCCAGAATATCTCCATTTCCGCCGAGCTGCTCTGCACCATCGTCCCGGCTGCTTTTGTCACCGGGTTCTCGTTTTTCTACACGGAAACCGTCATGAGAACGGGCCTCCTCATCATCGCGGCGAGCTATGTGACGGTAAGACTCTCCAGCATGTGGGCGTATATCAACTTTACCCGGGAGCGGTTCAACAAAGTGGCGGTAGGCAATTTCATCACCGCCCTCGTGTCGCCGGCGATAGTCTTCGCCACCCTGCACTGGCTGAAAGTCTACGCCCTCGTCATCGGTCCGCTGGCGGCGTATATCGTCCTGGTTATTTATTATTTTACCCGGGGCTCTATCGACTTCCGCTTTACGCTGGACAGGCGTGAGGTTATCCGATTGTTTAAAATCGGCATCGTACTGCAGGGGCTGGCGATAGTGTTCATGGCTTACCGCATGGTCGACCGCACTGTTATCGCTTCGGCGCTGTCAAGAGAACAGCTCGGGCTCTATGTATTCGCCGCGGGTTTTCTCGCCTACGCGCTATCTTTCTTCGAGGACTTTGCTCGGGTGCTGCAACCGGTCCTTTGGCGCCATGCCAGTACTGCTGCCAGCGTCTCGGACGGATTTAAAGACACCCGGCGCATCGCGGTGTACCTGGCGCTGGGGACGGCTGTCCTCATCCCCCTCGCCCAGCTGGTCTTCATTCTTATAGCCACCCTGGTAACGAAAAAATACGCCGGCAGTATCTCCGTATTCAACGTACTGTCCTATAACCTCTACCTGATGGCCATAGCAATAATACCGACCCTTATCCTGAACTCCAGCCTGGTCAATAAGCAAAAGCTTACGCTGCTTTTTTACGCCATCGGACTGGTGGTGAGCGTCGGCCTGGACATCCTGGTGGTGAGACTCGACTACGGGGTAACCGGCATTGCCTGGGTAACCATCGGCACGCAGGGAATCGTGACGTTAATACTGTATTACCTGATAAAAAAATACATTTTCGATACTGCGGCCGAGTTCAGTAGATTTGTGATATTACTGGCGCTACCTTTCCTGGCGAGTTTCCCGTTCTATTTTCTTCACGTCTACCTGGACGAAGCTATTACCAGCCTGTGGGCCTTCGCCGGCATATCGCTGGCGGCGCAGATAGCGATGTGGGCCCTGGTTATCTCGATTTTTTACCGCGACTACGTTTCCGCCAGCCAGTTCCGTTTCGTAATACATGAGATACGGGCGGCGCTGCCGGGGAGCCGGCACAACCCCATAGCGTGAAAGAACTAATGAAACAGTCGCTTGAGTCGTGATGCCAGCATCATGGTGCGGGTGCGCCAGAGTAAGTCGAACGCCAGCATCCGCAGGGTAAGCCGCCAGTAGAGCCGGTGACCGATAATTTTTTTATCTCGCAAAAATCTGTATACCGCCCGGCGGCGCTTCACGGCGGCGATGCCCCGTGGCGTAGCATTCCCCGAATGGACCCGATATTTGACCAGGGGTAAATCGAGGTATTTTACCGGGTACTTGCGGGCTATTCTCAGCCAGAGCTCGTAGTCCTGGCCAGTGACCAGGGCCGGGCTCGTGTCCATCATGCCGACATCGTCGACAACACTTTTTCTCACTATCACCGAGGAGGTTATTATCTTGTTGTCCCGTAGTAGAGAATTAAAAGCAAAATCGCGGGCGGTCAGGCCAGCCTCATGGAACACCCGGAGATCGCCCGTTTCATTAAAGATAACAGCATTGGCGCAGACCAGCCCCAGATGGTCGTCTTTCTCGAACTCCGGCAGCTGTTTTTCGAGCCTGTCCGGCAGCCAGATATCGTCGCTATCACAGAAAGCGAGGTACTCGCCCGTTGCCTGGGACATGCCGTAGTTCCGGTTAACTGCCACCAGCCGGCCGCTATCGTGTTTAAAATACCGCACGCGGGGGTCAGCGTATCCCCTGATAATCGATTCCGTTTCATCTTGAGAACAGTCGTCCACCACGATTACTTCCAGGTCGCGGAACGTCTGCTTCAGGATGGCGTCGATAGTCTCCCCGACCAGGCTGGCCCGGTTGCGAGTGGGCACAATAACGCTAACTCTCACTGCTTTCACCTGCTACGCGGCGATATATTGCCAGAATTTCACCCAGCACGTCAGGCATCGAGAGGTGTTCCACCCGTTTTTTATGGTCGGTGTAGTTTTCCCAGACCTCTTTAACGCAGTCGATAAACCCGGCCGTATCTCGACTTTTAAAAATCGCCGTGCCTTCGGGGCGGGGCACCGCATCGCTGGCGACCGAGGGGACTTTCAGATAGAGGGCCTCGCGGAGAGAAATAGCGTCCCCGTCCGTGTTGGTGGGCCGCACAAATATATCGCTTTTCATGAGAACCGGATAGAACTGGCAGGGCTTCGTTTGAAAAAGGAAATTATCTTCTATTCCTTTTTCAGCTATTTTCCGCTTTAGCTCATGGAAATAATCATAGTCTGAGATGTTCTGCAGGCAAAAGACCAGGCCAACTCCCGGATATATGCTTTTCAACGCGGCGCACAGGTCGATACACATATCCATGCCGTAAAGGTCCTCGCCGTTAAATTTGTAAATGGCCGAACCGTTGGCTGATAGCAATGGTTTGTGACCTTTCATGAAAGACCATACTTCCGGCGGTATTTCGGCGATTTCCTCTTCTTTTATCAACGGCGGCAGATAAGGCGTAAGAACAATAACTTTATCCGGCCTGGCGCCCATAGAAACGAGCTTTTCTTTCATCTCCGCATTAACCGCGATACAATGCGAGGCTGTCTTCAACATCATCTTCATCATCCTGCGGCCGAGGGGACTGAAATCCTGAGGTCTGTATATCAGGCTGTGACAGGAAAAAACCAACCTGGCACCTTTTATGATGGCCAGATAACAAAAAATCGAAGGGATTTTCCAGTTCATATTGGTGGTATGGATATGCACGATATCCTGCGGGGAAAACAGAATGCGCGGCCAGTCACTGACGCGCACAATATTATAGACGCCCGGTACTTTCTTAAGCCGCCGGCTAACATCGAAAACTATACACCGGATACCGTTATCCCGGCAGCCGGCCATGAGCCGCTGGATGTGGATCGAGACCCCGCCGATAGGCGGCGGATAGACCCCAACAATGCCGACTCTAGGCCGATCTGTCATTTTTTAACGTCCTGCGCCAGCTCATCATAAAGGCTTATCAACTTTTTTTGCATTATTTCCCAGCTAAAACGTTGTTCATAGGCTTTTCTGCCGTTTTCCCCTAGTTGGCGACACAACTCAGGATTGTCTTTGAGCCTCACTATCGCATCTCTAATTTCATCAATACTGTTACAGTCTACTACCAAACCGCAATTTTCCCTCTCCACTATGTCTGCCATCGAGGTACCATCACCTACCAATATTGGTTTTCGGCACATCATAGCTTCAAATAGCTTGTTTGAGCTAGCATATTTAACTAAAGGGATATCAGGGTTATAGAATGAAAAAAGGAGGTCGGCCCTGACGGTTCGTTCCAAAACTTCAGTATAAGAAATTTTACCCACGAACTGTATTTTCTCCGGCATTTGCACAGCCCAATTCTTAATTTCTTTGACTACCTCGCCATACCCGGCCACGATTAGCTTAACACCATCTATAGAGATAACAGCTCTGATAACCTTATCCAGCAGCCGGTTCCTGTTAAGAGTACCGGCATAAATCATACAAAAAACACTATTCACTTTTGAGTTTGGAACCGTCAAATCCATCAATAAGTCGGGCGGAGAGTTATAAATGGCGATTACTTTATTATTGGGGATTCCCGCAAATTCTTCTATTCTCGAATCATCAACAATAATCACCGCCTTGGCAGCCCGTAAGAAGATTTTATCCACAGAGACAAGAAAATTTCTTAGTGTCCGAGGTAACACTATCAAATCTTCATAGGTATCAAAAATCTCATAGATTACGGGCTTCCGTTTCAACTTAGCGGCAATAACTACCGGGATGACAGAGTCAAAATTAATGGCATGCGCGATATCCCACCGTATTTTCATGACTTGATAGAATACAAAACACCACCAGATGGGGAAAAAGGGGATCACCTTAACCCCCCATGGAGCCCTAAATCTCAGCCTTACTTCGTTAAATACATCCTTCCCTTCTTTTTGTTGCACTGGCGCAGTCTCACAATCCCTATCCCAACCAATAAGATTGACCATATACCCTGCGTGTTTAAGGGTGTCAATTTCCTTGCCCAATCTTGGGTCTTTATCGATAAGATTTGACTTTACCAGGATAATCCGTTTTTGTCTCAAAGAGCTAGCTCCTTTAGTCGACTTCCAGAGCGCCATATTTCTCAGACCGGTCAGGAACCGGCGCCGTCCCTCTCGAGGAACAGGGCGGGGTCGCCCGCCCTGCCGGACATGATCGGCTCGTTGGCCATAAGCTCATCCAGTGTCATTTCCCGGGCGCCGAATTTCATTTTCATTACTCTTTGATTTAGGATCTCGACAAATCCCCACAGGAAACGACTTTTCGGCGGGTAGATATTCGGCTCGAGGATAACCTTTTTCAACTGGAACCGGTGCTTCTTGAGAGTGGACAAAAAAGACGCTGCCCGCTCCCTCCCCATGATGTCGGGGTGGAACTCTATAAGAAGTTTTAGCGGTATGCCGGACTCCAGGGTTTCGTTCATGCCCTTGAATATCTCGTATTCGTAGCCCTCGGTATCCATCCTGACTACGTCCGGGCGTCTTTTGTCTTTAAGAAAGCTGTCCAGACTGGCAACCTGCACATCTATTTTCCCGACTATTTTACGGGGAGGATAAAACGAGCACCAGTTGGGATGGTCGGAAAGGTACATGGTCGATATACTGTTACTCTGCCCGATGCCTATCGGGAACGTTTCGATATTGCTGTAGTTATTCAGGGCAACGCTCTTCTTTAAAAGCTCCATATTATGGGGGACCGGCTCGATGGCATAAACCTTGCCGCGCGGGCCCAGCCGCCGCGCTTCCATGAGGGCATAGTAACCGATGTTGGCGCCGATATCCACCACGCAGTCGCCCTCCCTTAAAGCCCCCTGGAGCGTCCGCGTAAACAGCGCCTCCCTGATGCCAACCAAAGCCAGCTCTTGAGATACGCCTTTGTCCCGGATATCCAGGTACATCTGGCTGCCCTGTACTTCCCGGACGATGACGCCATCCTTGCTTTTGAATTTAAAGAGGGTGAAAAAAGACGAATACCATTCCAGGATAAAAAAGATGAGGAGTCGCCGGGTAAAATTGGTGAAACCTTCCTGTCTCAAGTACCGCAGGCCACTCTTAACGAGCATGAAATCTCCCGACCTAAAATCTGGCGCTGGCTGCTATGCGTTCCCGGTTTTCCGTTATCCAGGCGTAGACCTTTTTAATGCCGTCTTTCATCTGCATTTGCGGCTCGTAGCCCAGCACCTTCTTCGCTTTAGCGATTGAAGCCCGGCGGCGGGTTATCTTGTCCCAGTCCCGTCGGGGCACGAGCTGGACGCCTTTGTCGTTGCCGGTAAGCTGGTTCACCATCGCGGCGATGTCTTTCACCTTCGTCTCTGTCTCCGAAGCCAGATTAAAAGCGTCGCCGACCGCCTCCGGGACGATGCCCAGCAGCAGTGTCCCCGCAATTACATCGTCGACGTAGGTGAAATCGCGGGTCTCTTCGCCGGTGCCGGTGATGGGGAGGGGCTTACGGAGCATCGCCCACCACATGAAGTTGGGAATGACGTTGCGGTAGGCGCCGGGTATCTCGCCCGGGCCGTAGACGTTGAAATAGCGGGCGATAGCTATCGGTAGCTTGTAATGGTTATAGAAGAAGTTACAGTAAAGCTCGCCGAGGAGCTTGGTTATCTGGTAAGGCGTATCCAGATGCAGGGAAACGAAGTCCTCTTTGAGGGGGAGCGGCGCCTGGCTGCCGTAGACCGAGCAGCCGGATGAGGCGAAAATAAACTTCTCGATGCCGGAGAGGTTGGCATATTCCAGCACTTTCAGGGTGCCCAGGCCATTAACGAGCTGGTCGGTTTCCGGGTTGTCCACCGAATTCTGGTTGGCGAAGTGCGCCGCCAGGTGAAAAACGAAGTCGGGCTTGAAGGCGA
>CAYXOZ010000040.1:0-11171 GCA_964467135.1 uncultured Dehalococcoidaceae bacterium | reverse complement strand
AAGAGACGAGGTGGCACTTGACCTGATGGTTGGTACCGGCGGAAATCATCTGGGGAATTTCCCGTGAGCACGATTCCCGGGCTTCAACGCAGCGGGTATGGAAGCGGCAGCCGGAGGGGGGATTCAGCGGGGAGGGCATTTCACCGGTCAAGATGATCTGCTGCACTTCCTGGCCTTCTTCGGGGAGGGTGAGCATCGAGGCGGATATCAGCGCCCGGGTGTAGGGGTGGAGGGGTTTTTGAAAAATCTCCTCGGCGGCGCCGTACTCAACAATCTGCCCCAGATACATAATAGCCACGTCGTTGCTCATATAGCGCACCGTAGCCAGGTTGTGGGCGATGACCAGATAACTGAGATTATACTTGCTCTGGATATCCTTAAGCAGGTTCATAATCTGCGCCCGGATGGAAACATCCAGGGCGGAGACGGGCTCATCGAGGACGACGAGGGAAGGATTCAGCGCCAGGGCCCGCGCCACGGCGATCCTCTGGCGCTGCCCGCCGCTGAACTCATGGGGATAGTGGTCGACGTTGTCGGCGCTGAGCCCGACGTTCTCCAGCAGCTCCATGACCCTCGCACGGATTTCCTTTTTCGATTTTGTAGTATTGGCGGTAAGCGGCTCGGAGATGATATCTCTTAATCGCATCCTGGGGTTCATCGAGCTCCAGGGGTTCTGCTGCACGTACTGCACACGGGGTCGGTATTTCGATTTCAGTTCCGCGTGGGAGAAGTGGTAAAGGTCCTCGCCCTCGAAGAGGATAGTCCCGGAAGTGAGGCGCTCGAGGAGGAGAATCGCCTTGGCAGTGGTGGTCTTCCCGGCGCCGGACTCTCCCACGAGGCTCAAGGTCTTGCCGCGTTCTATCTGAAACGAGACCCCGTCAACCGCCCTGACCCAGCCGATGGTGTGCTGGAGGATGCCCCGCGTTACGGGATAATGCTTGGTGAGGTCGCGCCCTTCCAGTAAAATATCCGCCATTTCTATTTTACCTTCCAGCAGGATACGGTATGGTCGTTGCCGACATCCACCTCGGGGGGCTCTTCCTGGCGGCAGGTTTCCATGGCGACGGAGCAGCGGGGGGCGAAGCGGCAGCCGGGCGGGAGGTTCAGCAGGGACGGGGGCTGCCCCTCGATGGAGTAAAGTCGCTCGTCCTTGCGGTCGAGGAGGGGCACGGAACTAATAAGGGCGACGGTATAGGGGTGGCGGGGGGCTTTAAATATCTCCCGGGTGCGGGCGGTCTCCACGATTTTGCCGGCGTACATCACGCCGACGCGGTGGCACATCTTGGCGACGACCCCGAAATCGTGAGTGATAAAGATAATGGCGACTTTGGTCTTCTTCTGGATATCCTGGAACAGGGCAATGTATTGCGCCTGGATGGTGGCATCGAGGGCGGTAGTGGGTTCGTCGGCGATAAGGAGGCGGGGCCGGCAGGACATGGCGACGGCGCCCACGACGCGCTGCCGCATACCCCCGCTGAGCTGGAAGGGGTAGTTGCCGAGCATCGTCTCCGGGGTGGGAATCTTGAGCAGGCGGAGCGAAGAGATGACCTCCGGCTGTACCATGTTATCCGGGAGGGCCTGATGCAGGCGCACGGATTCGCCGATCTGGTCGCCGATAGTATAAACGGGATTGAGAGAAGTCATCGGGTCCTGGAGGATCATGGAAATCATTCTGCCCCGATATGCCCTCATCTTTTTCTTGCTGAGCGGCACGAGGTCGGTGCCTTCCAGGATTATCTTGCCGCCGGTAATCTGGCCGGCGGGTTCGGGAAGCAAGCGCATGATGGACAGGGCGGTGACGGACTTGCCGCAGGCGGACTCGCCGACAATCCCGAAGGTCTCCCCCTCTCTCACAAAGAAGCTAACGCCGTCGACGGCTTTGACCTCACCCTGGCGGGTGAAGAAAGAGGTGTGCAGGTCTTCAACTTGCAGGACGATCTCGCTCATAGTCGTCTCAATCTCGGGTCGGTCTTGTCACGAATCCAGTCGCCGAAGAAGTTGCCGGAGAGCACGACCAGGCCGATAAGGATACCCGGGAAGGTGGAAATCCACCAGGCCCTATCGAGGTCGTTCCTGCCGTCGGAGACCATGGAGCCCCATGAGGGAGTCGGCGGCGGAATACCGATACCGAGGTAGCTCATGGCCGATTCCGCCAGAATCATGGTGCCGACAGAAAGCGTGATGCCGATGATTAAAATATTAAGGATATTGGGGAAAATATGGCGGATCATGATTTTCCAGGGAGACACGCCGATTACCTGCGCCTGCGCTACAAAATCGGAGTTGCGTATGCGCAATGCCTCGCCGCGTATGATACGGGCATACCCGGACCAGCCCAATATTGATAGGGCGAAGATGACGGTAAAAAATCCCGGGCCGAGACTAACGGCAATTAATATGGCCACAAGTAGCCCGGGGAAGGCCATGGCGATATCGGTAATACGCATGATAAAGGCGTCGACGCGGCCGCCCACATAGCCCGATATTATGCCCAGTACCGTGCCGACAAGGGCGGTAATGGCCACCGCAATCAAGGATACGCTAAGCGATATCCGGGCGCCGTAGATGGCACGGCTTAACACGTCTCTTCCCAGCGTATCCGTTCCCAGGAAATGCTTCATCGAGCCGCCCTCGACCCAGGCGGGGGGCAGCCGCCTCTCCGGAAGAGATGTCTCGGCGTAGGGGAAGGGCGCCAGGAAATTGGCGAATATGGCCGTAAAAACCAGAAGAGTTAAAATAATAACGGGGATAATCATGGTAAGGTTTCTGGATATGCGCCCCCAGCGCGTTAGACCCCGATACTGGTGTTTGGGCTTGACGGTAATGTTCGCTACCACGGTCGGTTGCCTTTCACGATCTCTGATTCCTGATTTGCGGGTCGACATAGGCATAGGCAATATCTACGATGAGGTTCATGACAAGCACCATAAGCGCCACAATAATCGAGATAATCTGCACCACCGGGAAGTCGCGGCCGATAGTAGCTTCTATCGCCAGTCTACCCATGCCGGGCCAGTTGAAAATGTTCTCCGTGATGACGGCGCCGCCGACAATGCCCGCGAACATCATGCCGGCTACTGTCAGCGGTGATATGATGGCATTACGGAGGGCGTGTTTCCAGATGACGGTCCTTTCGGGGAGACCTTTGATTCTCGCCAGCTTGACATATTCACTATCGAGGACATCGAGCATGGTGGAACGCACCAGACGCATCATACCGGGCAACATAAAGAACAGCATCGTGCCCACCGGTAATATATAATTCTGTATGCCACCCATGCCGGCCACGGGCAATAGCTGCCAGTAAACGGAAAATATCAACACCGCCATGATGGCCACCCAGAAGCCGGGTAAAGCTTGCCCCAGGATGGCCAGGAACTTTAGGCCGTTATCAAAGAAAGAATCGCGCCGGGTGGCCGCTATTACCCCCAGCGCTATTCCTAAAATCGTGCCTATAATGAATGAAGGTACACCTAATTTCAGGGTATTTGGCAGCGCACTGCCAATCATTTCGGATACAGGAATCCTCTTGATAAACGACTCCCCTAAATCACCGCGCGCCAGGTTAAAGATATAAATGCGGAACTGTTCCCAGTAGGACTTATCCAGACCCAGCTGCCGCTGTAAGTTTAATATTTCTGACGGAGTGGACAAAGGGGATATCATGAATAAGATTGGGTTTCCGGAGATGCGGACCATGAAAAAGACCAAAACGACAATGCCGATGAGGGCCAGGATGGTCTGTAAGACTCTTATGATGATAAAACGTGTCATCTCATGATTTTCCTGTAAAAATAATACTACGGGTTAATCACGCGTGTCAAACACCCTGGTTTTAGCACACTATTATACTAATATTATATATAACTTAAAATCAGTGGAAAAGCAAATATGACTGTGTCTTCGGGGGCGGTTGCCCGCCCCCGAAGACTGTTTTAACTAGGGTGTTCTGGTTGCTTGTCCGGGATGCTTGATACCGCAGGCGGCATCGTTGAAGAACATGTGCGGGTTAACGGTGAAGTCGCCTATCTGATCACTTACGACCAGCCGGGACTCGACGTAGCCGATGCCGAAGCTGGTGTACAGGTCTTTAGCGGCCCTCTGCCAATCCGTGTAGTATTGTACGGCTTTTACAGGGTCCATCTCGGCGATATATTTGTCGTAGAGCGCGGTCACAGCCGCATCGACGGTCACCTGGTGTATGCCGTAGGAAGTATACAGGTTCCGGCAGTAAGCGGTGCCATTGAAGGCGGCGCCGGCCCATGACCATATCCAGCCGAGGAACGAATCATCGGGCTTGAGCTGCTGGATGAAGATGTACTGGAGCCAAACAGAAGCATCGAGGATATTGATCTTGGTCTTGAAGCCGGCTTTATCCCAGTAGCCTACTATTGCCTGGAAGAAATCAACCCCGGGTCCGGCAGTCGTAAAGACATTGATGGTCGGGTCGGCCCATTTATCGGGATAGCCTGCCTCAGCCATCAATTGCTTGGCCAGGTTAACATCGTAGGGGTCGGGCGCGACGAGGTCGTCAGTCACGCCGTAGGCTCCGGGAACCAGGAAGAACCGGCCGCCCGGTTTAGCGGTCCCCCGCCAGAAGGTATCGCACATTTCCTGGCGGTTAATAGCGTAGGAAAGCGCCTTGCGGATGCGGATATCGTGCAACGGTCCGGAACCTTCCAGATGGGGGCCGATGATAGCGACCATGTTAGCCAGGGCCAGATTTTGAACGCGCGCTTGCCAGCCCTCTTCTTCCAGCTCAACGCGCCTGTCTACGGTGAGACCCATGGGTATATCTATCTCGCCCCGTTTGAGCATGGCAACCTGGGTCGCCTCTTCCGGCACCTGGAGCTCGATTATATACTGGAAGTAGGGTACCTGTTCCGGTCGCCAGTATTCCGTGTTGGCTTCTATTTTAAAACTCGTTTCGGCAACATGCTCGACGAACTTCCACGGCCCGGTCCCGATGGGGTTGGCGCGCCACTCTTCTTCACCTACCCTGTCAAAGTAAGTCTTGGACATGACGCGCACCCAGCAGAAGGTATCGAGGAGCTGCGGCTGGGGGTCCTTGGTGACGAACTCAAAAGTGAACTCATCGACAACTCTCTCGGAGACCTTCTGGTCGCGGAGCTGGTTGGACCAGGGGTTCTTGGATTCCGGGGAGGTGAACCTTTCCATGGTGAAAAAGACGTCATTGGCGGTAAGCGGGTCGCCATTGTGGAATTTTACGCCTTTGCGGATATTGAACGTCCAGATTTTGCCGGTGGCGTCGAGCGACCATTTTTCCGCCAATTCTCCAACATATACACCTTTATCGGTAAAGGCCAGCAGGGTGTCGCAATAGTACCAGCTCCAGGTCGATTCAAACAGAGTGGGGTCGGTAGCTTCGACACCGAAATCGGTGCTGGTAATGGTTATCGTACCGTAGGGAGCTTCCACGGCAGGTTTGGTGGCGGTGGGTGCGGTGGCGGTCGGCTTGGTGGCCGTGGGCGCCGTGGCCGTCGGCTTGGTAGCGGTTGGCGTCGGTGCGGTGGCGGTGGGAGTGGGGGTGGCTTCACCGCAGCTACCGAGCACCAGACCGACAATCATTATGAGAACTAACGGGATGAATAACAGTTTCTTCATTTTTCCTCCTCTTAATTATTAGGCCCGTAATAATTATTACTGCTTCTTGCTTATTATCACTACCTCCTCACTAACTAAGATTTGGCCTTTTCCTGATTTTCTATAGGTACTTACAGAACTGACCGCGTTCTGTAAAGGAGATATTCCCGGAAGCTGGTTTCCCCCGGCTTCACTTAAATATATTCCACATTTTATTGTTTGTCAACTATGAATTATTTGTGAAGAAGAAGATAGCGGGGGCATTTTTTTAGTTATTCATTTTTACGCTTTCTTTATAGCGCAGCGCCGTAATTTTATGCTTTGTTGACTTTTTTACCGCTATGCTGCAAACACACATCGGACGATTCGTAAATAGCGGGGCATAGGCAAAGGGGGGATGCCGGGGATTTTTCTGGCTGCCGGCATCCTTATTAGTATGGCGCGCTGATGATTAGAATAGGAAATAAGCCTGATAATAAGCCGAACGGTACGTCTGAAGGTCCGGCTGTCCTGGATATGAAGTCCGTCCTGGAGCTAGCTAACGAGGGCGTACTGCTCATCAACGCGGAAGGCGCGATAGTATATGCCAGCGGGAAAGCCTCTGAGATTACCGGCTACAAGCCGCGGGAACTGGCAGGCAAGAGCTACGAGTCTTTAGCCTTTTTCCCCGAGGGGTATCCAAAACAAAGCGAAGAACCGCCGACGCCGGGACCGGCCGGCCGCGACGGCAGGCCGGAAGAACTTGAACTGAAGAGGAAAGACGGGAAAAAGGTCTGGGTGGAGGTCCGCAGGGACGCCATACCTCAGGACGGGAGCGCGCTGACAGCCGTCTTTTTACGGGACATCACCGCAGATAAACAGGCGAAAGCGGCGCTACAGGAAAGACAGGATTTCAGTATGGGCCTCGCGGCCAATGCGCCGAACCCGATAATCGCGATAAACCCCGACCTGACCATCCGGTACGTCAACCAGTCTTTCGAGACGATGACCGGGTTCACGCCGGAGGAAGTAATCGGCGCGAAGCCGCCGTACCCATGGTGGCCGGAAGAACACCGGGAGGAACTCGGCTCGGGCCTGAAAGAGACGGTAGCCCGGAGCGGCCGGAAAAGGGAGCGCGTTTTCCAGAAAAAGAGCGGTGAGCTATTCTGCGTCGAGGTGCAGACGGCGTCGGTCACGAACAACGGGACGATAAGCTATCTGGCGGTGGGCTGGACGGACATCACCGAGCGGAAGCGGGCGGAAGAATCGCTGCGGGGGTCAGAGGAAAAGTTCCGTAACCTTTTCGTACACGCCAAGGACGCCGTCATCCTGGCTGATACGCAGACCGAAATACTGGTCGATGTCAATCCGGCCGGATGCAGGTTGCTGGGGCTGCCCAAGGATAAAATCGTGGGGATGCACCAGTCCGAGATGTATCCCCCGGAAATGATAGAGAAATATCAAAAGGTATTCCGGGAGTACGTGGCGAAAGGGATTGTCGTCAACGACGATATTATCATCCAGCGCGCCAACGGCGCCCGGGCGCAGGTTGAGGTTTCGGCGAGCGTAATCAAGCTGGCGGGCAAGGAAATGATACAGTGGGTCTTCCGCAATGTTACCGAACGAAAACAGATGGAAAAAACGATGCGGGAATCCGAGGAAAAATTCTCCGCGGCCTTCCGCGCCAGCCCCTGCGCCATCACCATAACCACGCTGAAAGACGGGGTGTTTCTTGAAGTTAACGATAGCTTCTTACGCGATAACGGCTATACCCGCGAAGAAGTAATCGGCCACAGCTCTAAGGAGCTGAAAATCTGGGCGAAACCCGAGGAGCGGGACAGGATATTACACGAGCTGCGGGAACAGGGGCGGGCGGTAAACGAAGAGTATAGCTCCCGGACCAAGTCCGGCAGGATACGCACCATGCTTTTATCCGCCGAGCCGATTACTATCGCCGGGGAACAATGTATTATCGCGGTGACGACGGACATTACCGACCGCAACCGTATGGAGATCGGGTCCTGGTCCGGCGGCAACGAGCCGGCGCAATCGTCACGTGAAAACGCGGACGGGCCTATCGATTTCAGCCGTCTCCTGAAACGATAACTACCGAAGTCAGGCTGCCCGGCGGGGCTAAACCATCACAGCAATCCTGCCAACCGAATCATTCACCTGCCATCTAATATCGCCTTAAGTGACGCCTGCCAGGCGCGGTAATTTTCTTCGCTCTGCCCCTGATGTAATATTTTTGACATAAATTATGGGGCGATGTTATCTCTATGTAATGAGAAATATAATATCATGTTGATAAATACCTGTTGATTCGCGGACTCGGGCAATTATCATGGGCAAAAAATATATAGCGGGAGGAATCATAATATGGCCGTTAAAGCAAAAGAAAAAGAAAAGAGCGATGTAAAACAGGCCGCGGAGACCCTCGGTAAAATGATTAGGTCGTTCGGGGATGCCATGAGCGAAATCTTCGAGGACCCGGAACTGAGGGAAAAAGCCAAAGAGTTTTCCAAGAGCGTGGTGGACTCAGCGGCGAGGGTCGTCGAGAACAAGCTCAAGAGTGAGGCGACCAAGAAGAAATTCCGGGACGCCGGTAAAGCCGCCCAGAGCCTGGGCAAGACGCTGGAAGAGCGTTTCTGACACCACAGAATAGACCTGTTCCGCCACCCGGAGCGATACATATGCGCGGCATGTCCGCGAGCCTCCGCCATCATAATGTCGGGAGGGTAATAAGATTTCAACGCAAGTACGGCGCAACCGCCATTTAGGCAGATACCGACAAATCGCCGCGGTGCTGATAAAGCACCGACTGAGAGATTTTATCCAGACATTCGGCCTGGAAAGGTTCCTGCCGCTGCACATACTGCCACCGGAAACTCCCTGGAGCAAGAACAGCTACTCGAGGTCCGAGCGCACGCGCATGGCTCTCGAAGAGCTAGGGACGACTTTCGTCAAGATGGGACAGATACTTTCGACGCGCACCGACCTGATGCCGTCGGATTACGTCCAGGAGCTTACCAAGCTCCAGAGCTCATTAACGCCCCTCCCCGTTGAGGTAATCGAAAAAGTCATCAGCGAGGAGCTGCACCGGCCGGTCAAAGAAATTTTCCGCACCTTCGACCCAAATCCTCTGGGGGTGGCGTCCATCGGGCAGGCGCACGCCGCCACTCTCCACGACGATACCGAGGTGGTGGTTAAAGTCCGTAAGCCGGGCGTGGTCGAGCAGGTGCAGGAAGACCTGGATATCATGCGCCAGCTCGCGGCGCGCGCCGTGCAGCGCGGGGGAGGGGAATATTACCAGTATAACCTCAACGGAATTGTGGAAGAGATATCCGACACCATCAGCGCCGAGTTGGACTACATACGGGAAGGCCACAGCGCCGAACATTTCGCGAAGTTTTTCGAAGGCGACAAGTCCATCCACGTTCCCCGGGTGTTATGGCAATATACCACGTCCCGCGTTATCGTCCTGGAACGCATCAGGGGTATCGGCATCCTGGACATACCCGCCCTGCAAAAAGCCGGTTTCGACCTCAAGGACCTATCAAAGCGCGCGGTTAAAATATGGCTGAGGATGGTCTTCGAGGACGCGGTCTTTCACGCCGATCCTCATCCCGGGAACCTGTTCGTCGAGGCAAACGGGAATCTCGGCCTGATCGATTTCGGGATGGTGGGATTTATCGACGACGAAATCAGGGACCAGCTGGCCACGGCCGTTAAAGCCATCCTCGACCGGGACGTGGACGTGCTGGTAGAATCCATCATCGACCTGGGGGCGGTCGCCCCGATGGGGACGCGGGAGAACCTGCGGGCCGACCTCAAGCACGTGATGGGCCACTACCCGCAGATGGCGGAGTTCCACCTGGCGACGAACCTGGGAGAGCTTTTCGCGGTGGTGCGTAATAACGGCGTCCAGCTCCCCGCCAACACCTTCCTGCTTTTAAAAACGATGGCGATGGCGCAGAGCCTGGGAAAAGGGCTTGACCCGGAGTTCGACTTCTTCCAGGAGTTGCAGCCTCACGTCGAGCAGATTTTCGAACGTCGGTACTCTTTTTCCGCCACGGTGCGCCGGTTCCCGGAAGCCCTGGCCGACCTCGCCATCTTCGGCGCCGGTCTACCCCGGCGCATCATCCGCATCGTGAGGTCGGTAGAGCGCGGCGAGCTGCGTATCCGCTCCGAGATAGTCGGCCTCGACCGGCAGGTCTACCAGCTCGACCGTATTGTGAGGTTTATGATAGTCGGCATTATTGCCGCCGCGACCATCCTCGGCGGGACGATACTTTTCCTGGCTTTCCGGCTCTAGGCAACACCCGACGGACTATCGTATTACCGGCCGCCGCGATATTTCGTGATGCCCAGACCGACGGGGTAAGAAATCATAAAAAATATCTGTTTCTGGATATTGCGGATAACGAGCGGGCCGGACTTAACGTCCGGCGGGATATAAGCCCCGAAGCTCTTGTTGATGATGTGCTTCTCGCCGCCAATCCACAGCTCCACTTCGGCAGAGAGGTGGGTAATATCCGCGTAGTTCATCGCCTGGAAAACGATAGACGTACCGTGGGAGACGCTATGCTCTTTCATCATGTTAAAGCCCGCTTTAGACTTGTCCCCGGGCAGCAGCCAGAGGGTCTCGCCGCCGAACTCGCAGCCCGGCACCACGGCATCGTCCACTAAAGCCATGGGGCGTACGTATTTGGAGTCGTACGGCAACATATAATACTTGCGGCTCTGACCGGGCTTGGTGCCGTAAACAATGTATCCGGCGTATTTCGATTGACTGAGGTCCGTTATGGTTTTCGTCGGGATAACTTTTTTCTCAGCCTCGGCCTTTTTGGTCCCCTCGTCTTTTTCCCGGGTATAGACCCCGCCCGGACCCGAGACCCAGTGGCAGACCGGTCCTTTGGTGACCTTGTTACCGATAGCGCGCGTGGGCATATGCGGCAGGTTGGCAGGGATGTAGGCGACCCAGCTTCTTTCCAGCGGGATGACCTCATCGTCCATCTGCATGGCCATGCTGTTGGCGTCCTCGGGGTGGTCGGGGTCGGTGCCCCACCAGGAGAGGAGCTCGGGGAAATCATGGACGTGGGGGAACATGCCGGGGGCCGGCATGCCCCGTTTGACCAGCTCCTGCCAGGATACCTGGTCGGGATAATCGGGCGGCCAAATCCAGGTAGCCTCGCCGTAGTAGGCGCCGGGAATGACATCCGCATCAATCCAGAGGGTATGCTCCATGGGGATGCGCTTGCCCTCGGCGGCGAGTACATCCCGCTGTTCCGGGGTCGGGCCGGGCAGCATTTGCCTTTTCTGAAGGGTCGTGCAGATATATTTATCGTATTTACCCATTTATAGCTACCTCCTATTAGACTGTGGCGAAACCTATCTTACCAATCCGGCGGACCGGGAGTGGTCTGGCGCTCGTAGACAGGGTTATATCCCAGCGTCCCCATCTTCCTGATCATTTCGCGGCGCTTTTCGTTAACGGGTTCGTCCGGGATGGCGCGAATGACGGCGTCGTTACGCGCTATGTAGCCGTCTTTGAACTCGGGGTGGGTGTGGATAAAGATATCGTTGCG
>CAYXOZ010000039.1:6712-11235 GCA_964467135.1 uncultured Dehalococcoidaceae bacterium | reverse complement strand
CCATCGAGGACCCCATCGAGTACAGCTTCATGGATATCAACCAGAGCCAGGTAAACGTAAAGGCCGGGATTACCTTCGCCGGAGGCCTGCGGGCCATCATGCGCCACGACCCGGACGTCATATTAATCGGCGAGATAAGGGATAACGACACGGCCACTACGGCCGTACAGGCTTCTCTCACCGGTCACCTGGTGCTGTCCTCCATCCACGCTAATGACGCCGTGGGTGTGCTTTTCCGTTTGACGGACCTGGAAGTAGAGACCTCTTCAATTTCCTCGACGCTTATCGGGATAGTGTCCCAGCGGATGGTGCGGCGTATCTGCACGAACTGCCGGTCTGTCTACCAGCCTTCCGGGGAAGAGCGCGAAGCATTCGACCAGGAACTCAAAGAGAGAGGCATAAGGCTGTACCACGGCACGGGCTGTAACCTCTGCGCCGGCACCGGCTTCCGCGGCCGGACCGGTATTTTTGAGCTGCTGGCCATGAGCGAGTCTATCCGCCAGCTGCTGCGGAGTCGCGCCAGCGCCAGCGAAATTAAAGCGCAGGCTATTGCCGAGGGCATGGTCACCATGAAACAGGACGGCATTTTGAAGGTCAAGGAGGGCATCACGACCCTCAGCGAGGTGTTACGCAGCGTGTTTTCCATCACTTGAGCGTTAAAACACTTAATATTGAAGGGGTAAATGGCCTATAAATATCAAGCCTATACCAGCGATAAAAAAATTGTACAGGGCACGATTGAGGTCGCCTCCGAGGGCCTGGCCGAAGGCGCTCTTTACCGCGCCGGCTACCAGCGCGTCCTCCGCCTGGAAGAGATAAACCCCGGGCTGAGTCTGGAAAAGCTGCTTCCGACACTTTTCGGCGTGAAGACCCGGGAGGTCATCGACTTCTCCACACAACTGGCAACCCTTGTCGAGTCCGGCATCAGTCTGGTCACGGCTCTGGAGCTTCTCCGGGGACAAAGCAATAAGAAACCGTTGCAAAGAATCATCGCCGGGATGGTCGGTGAAATCGAGGGGGGCAGCTCTCTTTCCCAGGCGCTCAGTCATTACCCCAGGGCGTTTACCAATACCTATTGCCAGATGGTAAAAGCCAGCGAACAGGCCGGCCACCTGGAAGCCGGACTGCAACAGGCGGCGGGCTACCTGGAAAAACAGGCCGCCGCCAGCCAGAAAATCAGGCAGGCCATGCTCTACCCCGCCTTCGTCCTGCTCATGGCCGTCGGGGTCTCTATCCTGCTCATCACGGTGGCCCTGCCGCCGCTGGTCGACCTGTTCAAGTCGCTCGGCGCGGAGCTGCCCTGGATGACGCGACTGCTCATCGCGGTGGCCGCCTTCTTCCTCGATAACGGACTATACGTATTGGGCGCAATTTTATTAATCATGATATTAGTTATTATTTTGATGCGACTGCCCTCCGTAAAGCTAGCCGGGGACCGGTTCATCTTAAAAATGCCGGTCATCGGTGTTATCAGCATTGAACGCAGTATGCAGTATTTCTGCCGGACGACCGCCATGCTCCTTCAAGCCGGCCTGCGACTGCCGGCGATAATGGACATTATTATACAGACCAACCAGAACCGCATTATCCGCCGGGCGTTAAGCGCCGTCAGGGACAGTCTGGTCCAGGGGCAGGGCCTCTCCCAGCCGATGGCGGAAAACGGGCTGTTCCCGCCCCTTCTGGTGGAAATGGTGGTGGTCGGGGAGAAGACCGGCGCCATGGACACCACGCTCATTACCCTGGCCGATTTCTACGAAAAGAAAATCAGCCGGCGCATCGACGTCCTTATCGCCATGATAGAGCCGGTGCTGACCGTTATCGTGGGTCTGGTGGTGATATTTATCGCGCTTTCCATGATAACCCCGCTTTATTCGATATTAAGGTCGATGCACTGATGACAGTAAAAAAACATTGGCTCAAACGGGCGAAAGACCAGGGGGGCCTGGGGCTGGTGGAAACGCTGGTGGCGGTAGCTATCCTGGGTACGGCGGTGGTCGCCTTCGTTACCGCCCTTTCGGCGGGGTCGATCGCTGTTGGTGAATATGACGGGGAAGCCGTGGCGCAGCGGCTGGCGCAGAGCCAGATGGAATATACCAAGAGCTCTACCTACGACCCCGGCGCCATTACCTACCCTCTTTTAAACGCGCCGGCAGGTTACGCCGTGTCCGTCGCGGTCAGCGCCGTGCCCAACGCCGGCAGCGATATCCAGAAAATTACCGTCACCGTCGCGCGTGACGGAGAGGAAATGATAGAGGTTGAAGACTATAAGATGGACCGATGAATAACCAGAAAGGCATGACCATGGTGGAGCTGGTGGTGGCTATCGCCACTACGGGCATTATCGTCGTTTTCCTGGGAACGGCTATACACCAGATAATCACCGTTTCCGGCTACGGCAACGACCGGCTTACCGCCGGGCACGAGCTCCAGAACGCCGCTTACTGGTTCAACGCCGACGTGCCGGGCGCGAAAACGGCGACGGGAGGGACAACGCTGGCGCTCACCATGGGGGATAACTCCTCGATTACCTATACGCTGTCCGGCACAGAAATGCGCCGCGCCGCCGGCGGCAACCAGATGACGCTGGCGCGTAACATTACCGCCGCCCATTTCTCCATCGATAGTCGCGTCGTCACCATGTCTTTAACGGCGACCCCGCCCGGGCGCTACGATGTTAGTGAAAACGGCACCTGCCGCGCCCTCCTGCGGCCGGCGGAGGCGGGATAATGAACAGCCAGAGCGGTCAGGCCCTGCCCCTGGCGATGCTGGCGCTGGCCATCGGCGCGCTGGTGGTGTCGCCGTTCCTCGGCCACGCCGGCAGCAGCCTCATCGGCTCGCGGGTCTACGGCGAGGCAATCGCCGGGCAGAGCGCCTGCGATGCCGGGGTGGAACACGCCATCTGGAGTCTCACCCGGGGCAGCCTGGCTGAAGAGTTCGCCAACCCCGGCGATACCGTAACGTATCAACTCGATGAAACGATTAACGGGCTGGCCGCCAGTGTCACGGTCACGGCCAATGTTACCGGGATTATGGCGGGGGATATATCAGATTCGGTTATCGATACACTTGAGTTTGACACTGCTGACGGCTGGGAGCCGTCCGTTATCAATGTCTCCGGCGATATTTATGCCGTAGCTTACCGCGGCAGCAGCAACGACGGTTTCCTGAAGACGATAGCCATCGCTACCGACGGCGCCATCGGCAACTCGGCTATCGATACCCTGGAGTTCGACCCCGCCGATGGTTACGAGCCGTGCGTCATTCACGTATCCGGAAACACGTACGCCATCGCTTACCGCGGTTCGAGCAACCGGGGTTATCTGAAAACAGTGTCTATCGCCGCCGACGGCGTTATCGGCAACTCGACTATCGATTCGCTGACATTCGATGCCTCGCTTGGTTACAAACCGCGTATCATCCGCGTATCGGGCACTATCTACGCTATAGCTTACCGCGGCCCCGGGAGTGACGGTTTTTT
Source organism: uncultured Dehalococcoidaceae bacterium (assembly GCA_964467135.1). Taxonomy (GTDB): domain Bacteria; phylum Chloroflexota; class Dehalococcoidia; order Dehalococcoidales; family RBG-16-60-22; genus JBFYTX01. The sequence continues at coordinate 7,757 of CAYXOZ010000039.1, read as the reverse complement.
GAAGACGGTTTCCATCGCCGCCGATGGGGCAATCGGCAACTCCTCAATAGATACCCTGGAGTTTGATACCTCGGACGGTTTCGAGCCGTCAATTATATATATATCAGGAAACGTGTTTGCGATTGCTTATCGTGGCCCGGGCAGTGACGGGTTCCTGAAGACGGTATCCATCGCCGCCGACGGCCAGATCGCCGACTCGGTAATCGACACGCTGGAATTCGACACCAGCAACGGCTACGAGCCGAACATCATCAATATAGTCGATGAAATTTACGCTATAGCCTTTCGCGGTTCCGGCAATAACGGTCTAATTAAAACAGTGTCTATCACCGCCAGCGGCTTTATCGACAATTCCGTTATCGATAGTCTCTCATTTGATAGCCCCGGCTACGAGCCGCGCATCATTATGATATCGAATGATGCCTGCGCTGTAGCCTACCGCGGTCCGGGCGATGATGGCTTCCTCAAGACAATAACGATTGCCGCCGACGGCAATATCGCGGACTCTGTTACGGACTCCCTGCGATACGATACATCCACGGGTTACGAGCCGGCTATCATCAATACATCGGGCAATATATATGCCATTGCTTATCGCGGTCCCGGCAATGACGGCTTCGTGAAGACCCTATCGATAGCGCGCGCGGGGGCCTCCGCCGCTTACGAAATCGTCGCTACCGCTGGCGGCAGGAGCATCCGCGCTTTCGTCAACACCGATAATACCACCGCTACTATCGTCTCGTGGCAGATTGAGTAAAGAAGGAGGTCAGCATGACTTACGACTCCATAACTGTGAGCAATATCTTCCTGGCCAGTATCGCCCTGGTCAACCTGGTAATACTGGCGATACTTTATCGGTTTTCCAGAAAAATGAAACTTTAAAGGGGTTCTTCTGAAAACCAGAAACTGGCTCATCACCATACTTGTCCTGGCGCTGGTCGTGGTCTATTACCTCATGACTACAGACTACCTGGAGCAGCGCCGGGTCAATAACGCGCTGACATCGCAGATAGGCGAGGCAATACAGGTTCGGGCGGCAATACCT
>CAYXOZ010000039.1:0-6612 GCA_964467135.1 uncultured Dehalococcoidaceae bacterium | reverse complement strand
TAACGCGCTGACATCGCAGATAGGCGAGGCAATACAGGTTCGGGCGGCAATACCTCCACCCCCCACCGACCTTGAACAGCGACTGAGCGCGGCGCAAAACGCCCTGGCAACCGCCCGCAACGAGTTCCCCGACCAGCTCAACACTACCCGTATAATCGATGCTATCCTCAGGCTCGCCGAAGCTATAGGAGTTAAAGCGATACCGATGATTACCCAGCCGTGGACGGTCGAGAGCGTCAGCGACCAGATTTACTCCGTCTTCCGCCTGAGCGTTACCGCCACCGGCGCTTATGCGAAACTGGTCGATTTTATCAACCGGCTGGAGAACGGCGAGCCGGAGACGCTCGTCATTGAGTCGTTAACTGCCGACCTCACGACCGAAATATATGAGCAAGACGCAACGACGTTCGAAGCCAGGCTGGAAATAGTCGTTTACGCCCGGCCCCCCGCCGCGGATGAAAAGGGAAAGGCCGATTAGCATGTACGTGACTCTGAGTATCAATAACCGCAGCATCAAGGCCCTTTCCGTAAAAGGGAGGCGGGTAAAAAAATGGGGAGACCTGCCCCTGGCCAACGGGCTCGTCCGGGACGGCCTGATTGTCCAGCCGCAGGCGGTCGGAGAGGCTATCGCCTCCCTGTTTAAATCGACGGATATACCTGAAGAGAGGGTCATCGTCAGCCTGGGAGGGCTATCTTTCACCTACCGCTTTATCAACCTGCCCCGGCTGAAACCGGCCCTCGTCGACGAAGCCATCCTGCGCGCCGCGAAGAAAGAAATTTCGCTGTCTCTGGAAGAACTGTACCTCTCCTGGCAGCTTCTGCCCGGCGAGGGCGAAGAGCAGTCTTATTTTGTCCTGGGCGTGCTGCGGCACCTCATTGACGCGCTGGTGGAGACATTAAAAATCGCCGGCATCGCGCCGTACCTGGTCGACCTTCCAGCGCTGGCGCTGGCCCGGGCCGCCGGCCGCCAGGATGCCATCGCCGTCAACATGGAGCCCGACTGTTTCGATATCGTCTTTATCGCCGGCGGCATTCCCGCCGTCCTGCATACCGTAAATCCCATGAGAGAGGGCGCCACGCTGGAGGACAATATCCGGCGGTTAGCCGACGAGTTGAATAAAATGGCGGCTTTTTACCAGAGCCGTCACCCCGAGAGCACGTTAAACCAGGCGACTCCCCTGCTGCTGACCGGTCCACTGGCGGCCGAGCCAACCACCAGGGCGTTGCTACAGTCCGAGATTGAATACCCGGTGGAGTCGCTGGCGCCCCCGCTGGAACATCCGCCCGAGCTCCCCGTTGCCGAATATATGATTAACCTGGGACTGGCCCTCAAGAAAATACCTCCTGAAGGCGACGCCGTCCCCTTCCACGATATCAGTATCAATCTGCTGTCCGGTAAATACCGGAAACCCCGGGCAAAACCGGTGCGCGCCGGCCGCCTGGTGCTGTGGGTAATACTGGCGGGCGCTCTGGCGCTTCTTTACCCCTTATACCAGGGCCTGAGCCAGCTTAAGGAGGAAAACGCTGGGCAGGAGATAGAGCTTAGCAATATCACGCGGGAATATAACCTGGCCATGCTGACCAATGAAGAGGCCGCCCTGACAGATAACACTATCCGGCGGATAACCGCCGGCGCGGTAGCCCTGGAGGCCGCCAATCTGAGTCTCCTGGCAAGTCGGGGTATCTTTACACGTGACCTTCAGTCGGTAGCCGATGTCCTGCCGCCGGCCACTTATCTAACGTCGATTGAAGTCGATAACGGGCTGGTTACCGTATACGGCGAAACCGATAACGTTTTTCGAGTGGTCGAGTATGCCACCGCCCTGGAGCGAATAGAGGTATTTACCGGGGTGCGCATCACGGAGCTGGACGAGAAAATATCGTTCCTGCCCGGGGACAACGCGACCCAAAATGAGCCAATTAGTCTGCGCCGCATTATATTCGGTATCAGTATCAATAAACGTGAATGAATGGCATGGCGAGGGACAATGAGCATACATTTCACCTATTTTGGACACTTGACGAAATTACTGCAATTTACTAATATTAGAATGAGTGCCATTTCTCTGGGATAAAGTTCAGGGCTGAAAATATGGAAAAAGAGAGCAGAAAATCCGGCATCGATATCATCGGGGATATCCCCTGGGGCGCGCGCCTGTGCCTCTTTTATCGTAACGCCGGGGAATTGATTGATATTCTGGTGCCCTATTTCAAAGCGGGACTGAAAAACAATGAGTTCTGCCTCTGGATTACCTCCGAACCCGTTAATAAAGAGTCCGCGGCCAGGGTCCTCAACAAGTCCGTTTTCAACCTTGAGAAATATCTCGAAAAGGGACAAATGGAGATTATCCCCTATAACGAATGGTTTTTCCGGAACGGCTCGCTCGACCTCCCCAGGGTCGCCGATAGCTGGAGTGTAAAACTCAACCAGGCGATCGCCCGGGGGTTTGACGGGCTGCGGGGTGCTTTTAACATGAACTGGCCGGAGAAAAAGGACTGGCACCGCTTCATGGAGTTTGAAAGGGCGGATAACGATGCTGTTAATAAAAAAATTACTATCTGTACCTTCTCTCTGGACAAGTGCGGCGCGCCGGAGATCATCGATGCTGTCAGCAACCACCAGTTCGCTCTCATCAACCGAAACGGTAAATGGGACTCTATCGAGCGCTACGAGCGCAACCGGATGGAGCTTGCCCTGGACAAACGCGTTAAAGAGCTGAGGTGTCTTTACGATATCGCCAGTATCACGGGGACGCCGGACACGACCGTCCGGGAGAAGTTCTCCGAGATAGCTAATATCCTCCCCCGGGCCTTCCAGCACCCGGATATCGCTTACGCCCAGATTGCCATGAATAGCGAAAATTTTAAGACCGGGGGCTATCGCAAAACGGAGCAAAAAATCAGCGCCGATATTATCGTGCTGGGCTCTAAAGTCGGCACCGTAGAGGTCGGCTATACCAGGATCCTGCCGGTAACGGACAACGGCGCTTTTTCCAAAGAAGAGAAGCTGCTCCTCGACGCGGTGGCCGAGCGCCTGGGGGCTATCGCCGAACACGGCCAGGCTGAGGAAAATATCATCATCGAGCGCAATCTGGGCATGCTGCTCAGCGCGACGAACTCTCTCCAGAAAGCCTACAAGTACTGCCTGGAGGCGGCCATCACCGTCTCCGAGATGGACTGCGGCGGTATCTACGCCGTCGATAGGAAGACCGGGGCGATAAACCTGGTGCATTACCAGGGCCTGTCCCCCGAGTTCATTAAATACTCATCGCATTACGGTGCCGATTCGCCGATTGCCCGCCTTATCATGGCGGGCAAACCCGTGTACGTAAAATTCCAGGAGATGGGCCTGCCCCTGAACGACTCGTTAAGGCGCGAGGGACTGCTCGCCCTGGGCGTGGTCCCCATCAAACATGAGGAGGAGGTGGTCGCCTGCATCAATGTGGCTTCCCACAGTCGGGACTCCATCCCGCCTTTAGGCCGTGATTGCCTCGAGACCATCGCCGCGCAGGTCGGCAGCACGATTGCCCGCATCTCCACGGAAAATGCTTTAATGCAGTCCGAAGAGAAATTCTCCAAAGCCTTCCGTACCATTCCCGACATGATAACCATCACCACCATCAAGGACGACACGCTCATTGAAGTCAACGACAGCTTCACCCGTCTCACCGGTTATAGCCGCGACGAAATAATGGGTCGCAGTACGTCGGAGCTCGATATCTGGACCAAGGCGGAAGACCGCAACCGGATGCTCCAGATACTCGAGCAAAAAGGCAAGGTGAAAAACGAGGAGTTTATCCTGCGCACGAAGTCGGGCGAGCTACGCGATGTGCTCCTTTCCGCCGAAGCCATCGATGTCGCCGGCGAACCCTGTCTCATTTCCGTGATAACCGACGTCACCGAGCAAAAACAGTCGAGAGAACTGCTCCAGAGCGTTTACCAGAGCTCACCGCTGGGCATCTACATCATGCACGATGACAAACTGCAATACGCCAATCCGCAGTTCCAGAAAATCACCGGTTTCAACAAAGCGGAGCTAATAGGCCGGGAGCTGCTCAGTCTCGTCGCCATCGAGGATATCGATGTGGTCAAGTCGAGCGTGGTATTTACGCTCCAGGAAGCCAGCCCCTATCCCTGCGAGTACCGGATACTAAATAAGACCGGCCAGATAAAATGGGTCATGCAGACCGTTTCTCCCATCCGCTACGAAGGCCGTGAGGCCATCCTCGGGAGCTTGATGGATATTACCGAGCGTAAATACCTCGAAAGGAAAGTCATCGAATACGAAGAGCTCAGCAAGATGAAGAGCGACCTCCTCGCTACGGTCTCGCACGAGCTGCGTACGCCACTGGCGACCATAAAAGGCTACTCTACCATGATACTCGACTATTTCGCCAAACTGACCTCCGAAGAGACCAAGGAATATCTGAAATCCATCGATAACTCCACCGACCGCCTGTCCAAGCTGGTCGATAATTTGCTGGAGACGTCCCGTCTGGAGGCGGGGTTGCTGAACCTGGAAAAGGCGCCGGTCGCCATAACCCAGCTCATTGAAAAGGTGGCCGCGGAAGCGAGCATCCGGGACAACCAGCGCCATACTTTTGCCACGCGGGGCAAGCGACTGCCCCGGGCAAATATCGATGCCAAGCGTATCCGCCAGGTGCTGGATAACCTTATCGATAACGCCACCAAATATTCACCTCCGGATACGGAGATAACTATCGCGGCGGAACAATCCGGCGACGAGCTGCTCCTCAGCGTTGCCGACCACGGGCCTGGCATACCCGCCGGGGAACTTCGCAATATCTTCGACCGGATGTACCGTATCGAGCAGAGGGTGTATTCCGGCGCCGACGGTATGGGTCTGGGCCTGTATATCTGCCAGCGACTGGTAGAAGCCCACGGCGGTAAAATCTGGGCGGAGAGCCTCCTGGGCCAGGGGACCACGATTAAGTTTACCCTGCCGGTAGGCAGCAGCATCAAGAGTAAAATGCCCGGAAAAATTCCGGCTATACAATGAATAATGGAAGACAATTTTGTTCTCCGGAAAGAGAGGTGTTGTGATGTCTTCAAAAAATAGTGTCGTGCTGGTCGTCGATGACGATATCCGCATGCTGCGGATGATGAAGCGTATGCTGGAACTGGAGGGTTTCCAGGTCATTATTTCCAATAGCGGCGATATGGCTTTAAAATCGTTCGAAAAAGATACGCCCGACCTGGTCCTGCTGGACATCATGATGCCGGAGATGGACGGCTATGTCGTATGCCAGCGTATCCGGGAATTTTCCCAGGTCCCGATAATCATGGTGACCGCCAAAGGCGATGATAAAGAGAAAGTGGAGGGACTGAATATCGGCGCGGACGATTACGTCACCAAACCCTTTTCAGCGAGCGAGCTCGCGGCTCGGGTGCGCGCCGTGCTGCGGCGCGCCAGCACCAAGAACCAGCCCCAGGACGCTATCTTCCGCTATAAAGACCTTCTGGTGGACTTCGCGTCGCGCCGGGTGATGGTCAATGATACGGAGTTGAAGCTGACCTCCACGGAATATAAACTGCTGTCCTATATATCCCTCAATGCCGGCCGGGTCATCACGCCGGACCAGTTGCTGGATAAAGTCTGGGGCGAGGAATACATGGGCGCCCCCCACCTCCTCCAGGTCAATATCGCCCGGCTCAGGAAAAAGCTGGGGGACGATGCCAAGAAACCGGTTTATATTTTTACGCGACCGGGCATAGGTTATATCATGTCCAGGCCGCAATAATCACAGAACAGTCACATAGTCTGTCAGCCGTCACATCACTTTGCCGGCTGGGCCCTGCGGTTCAATCGTTAGCCCTGTCGCATCGCCAGGGAAAATTTTTGTTCTCTCATGACCGTGACCATTTTGTGACATCGCCAAATTGGATTTTGATGTATTTGTGATTCGTATTGGGTATTGTAAAAGAATCGGGTGAGAAAAATGATACTGGTCTGGGACGATGCTAAATCTTTCAACCGGCATTTGGAAAGTATCAAGGCTTTCCGGCGTTCGCGCCAGGCAAAGGTCAGATGCGACGGGAATCTTCTCAAGGACATGCCGGTACTGCAGGTCATCCCGCTAAAAAATAATGCCGGGGGAGTCAACCGGCAGTTCAACCCGGGCAATAGGCCGGTTACGGTCCCCATACCGAAAATCACGCTTGCCGATAACTCACAGAATTGAGGTAAAAAGACATGCTATATCAAAATGAGAAGCCGCCGCCGGATATGAGGGAACGCCAGCGTATCATGCTCGTGGATAACGATAGCGATATGTTGAATTTTTTAAACACTACCCTCGAGCAGGAAGGCTTTGACACCATCGTCGTGGGGGATGCCGGCGCCGTCGAGGGTCTGGTCGAAAGTATCAAACCGGACCTGGTCATTCTGGACACCACGTCGCCCGAGCAGGACAGCCTCGAGACGCTCGACCTGATACGGCGGCATTCCAGGGTGCCCGTCATAATGCTCAGTACGACCTACGAGACGGAAGCGATGCGGGAAGCCCTGACCCACGGCGCCGACGACTATGTCCGCCTGCCCTTCGGCGTCAAGCCGTTCGTTGCCCGCATCCGGTCCAAGCTGAGACGCGT
>CAYXOZ010000038.1:1583-11545 GCA_964467135.1 uncultured Dehalococcoidaceae bacterium | reverse complement strand
GGGCATAACGCTTGCCCTTGGCGCCGGCGCAGAGGAGCACGGTGGCCATACTGGCGGCCATGCCCACGCAGATGGTCGAGACCTGCGGGCGGATAAGCTGCATGGTATCGTAGATGGCCAGGCCGGCGCTGATAACGCCGCCGGGGCTCTGGATGTACATGTTGATGTCTCTGTCCGGGTCTTCACGCTCCAGATAAAGAAGCTGGGCGATAAGGGTATTAGCAACGGGGTCGGAGATAGGCGTGAAGAGCATGATGATGCGCTCTTTCAAGAGCATGGAATAAAGGTCCCACATCCTTTCGCCGCGGGGACCGCTTTCCACCACGCCGGGGATAATATTGGCGGGCAGATCGGGTAATACTAAATTGTGCAAGGGTCGACTGTTCATTTTACCTCCTCCTTGGTTTCTTTCTTCTCGGTTTCCGTGTTTTTAGCTATGTCGGACAGGCGCTCGATGGTCTTGCGCGTTTTCAGCGATTGCTCTAAAGACTCGCGGGTGCGCGGGGTATCCAGAAGCTTGATGAACTCCTCTTTTTTCTCGGTGGCGACGTTACGTGCCATGTTACTGATGCCGTTCTCGATATCCGATGACGTAACCTCGATTTTTTCCTCTTCGGCCACCTTGCCCAGCACCAACGAAGCGATGATATTCCTCGTGGCGACGGGACGCATGTCCTCCTGGAGCTGCTCGGCCGTCTTGTTAATGCTTTTAAGGTACTGGTCCATACCCTGGCCGGTCAACTGCAACTGCCGCGCCTGATCGTTGAGAAGTCGATTGATTTCCAGGTCGACCAGGACAGGCGGATACTCCACTTTGGACGGCTCGATGACGGCATTGATGAGCTTTTCCTCGAAGTCCATCCGGGCGCGCTCCTCGCCGCGCAGCTTGAGGCTCTTAGTTACCTCTTCCTTTAAAGCGTCCAGGGTTTTAAGCTCGGGCGAGACCTGGGATGCCAGCTCGTCATTAAGCTCGGGGAGCTTTTCCTCCTTGATTTCATGGAGCTTGACCTTAAAGTGCCCTTCCTTGCCGGCGACCGTCTTGACGGGGTAATCGGCGGGGAAGGTAATATTAAATTCTTTTTCCTCATCCTTCTTCATACCGACAATCTGAGCGGCGAAACCCGGCGCCGGGGAAATCATATCCTTAGTGACCTGGATTTGCGCGGCGGCTTTTTTCACGTAAGGCTTTTCCTCGACCTCACCGTTGATATCGATGACGGCCATATCGTTATAGTCCAGCGGCCGGTCCACCGGCTCCCAGGTGGCGTGCTGGTGGCGCAGCTCCTCCATCACCGCCTTAATGTTTTCCTCCTTGATATCCACCGGCTCCGGCTGCATCCTAACGCTGCGATAGTCGCCGAGCGCGACGGTAGGCATCAAAGGCACGACGGCCTTAAAGATAAGGGGGTCGGCCTGGGTTATCTGAAGCTCCGGCTGGGCGTAAGGCTCGATTGTCTGCTCCTTAAGCGCCTGCTGATAAGCCTGAGGGAGAAGGTGGTCGAGGGCTTCTTCCAGAATCCGGCTCCTCCCGAGGCTACGTTCCACGATAGCGCGCGGGGCTTTGCCCTTGCGGAAGCCCGGGATAGAGGCCTTTTTCACCAAGACCTCGTAGGCGTGCTGCATGCCCTCTTCCATCTCAGCAGGCTCCATCTCGACGGTCAGAAACGCCTGGCGGTTCTCTTCCTTTTCCTTAGTGACTTTCAAATTATTATTCCTCTCTAATGCTTATGTGCAGCTCCTTGAGCTGCGCGTCCGTCACCGGCGAGGGGGCGTTAAAGGTCAAATCGGCGGCGGCCTGGTTCTTGGGGAAAGCCATGACCTCACGGATATTATCTTCGCCGGAAAGGCGCATCACGGTGCGGTCGATACCGGCGCCGAAGCCGCCGTGAGGGGGCGCGCCGAAATCGAAGGCTTCGAGCATGTGCCCGAAAAGACTATCAATACTTTCGTCGTCATAGCCCAGTATTTTTAAAATCTTTCTTTGAAGCGCGGAGCGGTGAATCCTGATACTGCCGCTGGCGATTTCCATGCCGTTGCAAACGAGGTCGTAGTTTTTTCCGAGGACCTTATCCGGGGCGGTATCCAGCAGGGGGATATCCTCGTCACGGGGATGGGTAAAGGGGTTATTGACCGCCTCCCAGCGGCCGGTCTCTTTATTGCGTGAAATTAGCGGGAAGTCCACGATAAAGGCAAAGTACAGCAGGGAGGGGTCGGCAAGCTTTAAGCGGGCAGCCATTTCGCGGCGGAGAGTATCAAGAACGGGATATATCTTCTCCGGCTCTCCGGCGACGATGAGAAGGAGGTCGCCTTTATTGGCTTTACAGAGCTTCGCCATATCTTTTACCTGTTCCAGAGTCAGGTACTTAGCGGCGACGGACTTCACCATATCGTGAGACAGTTCCGCCAGCTTACCGCCCGGCGTGCCCAGTGACATTGTAAGCAGCCCCTTAGCGCCGGCGCTAACCGCCAGCTGATTAAGCTCGTCGAGCTGCTTTTTAGAGTAGTCGCCGCAGGCGGGGACGGCAAAGCCCCTCACGACGCCGCCGGCGGAAATAACCGTTTTAAATACGCCAAAATCCGTCTTTTTAGCTACATCGGTTAAATCGGCGATTTCCATGCCATAACGCAAATCCGGCTTGTCCGAGGCATAACGCAGCATGGTATCGGCGTAGCTCAGGCGGGGAAACGGGGTAACTAATTTGAGGTCGGGCCGGACGGTACGCGCGAGAGACGTATAAAGCTTTTCCAGGAGGTCGAGAACGTCCTCGCGGGTGACGAAGGACATCTCGACGTCGAGCTGGGTGTGCTCCGGCTGCCTATCGGCGCGCAGGTCTTCGTCGCGGAAGCAGCGGGCAAGCTGGTAATATTTTTCCAGTCCCCCCACCATTAAAAGCTGTTTGAGCTGCTGCGGGGACTGGGGCAGGGCATAAAAACAGCCCGGATGGACGCGACTGGGAACGAGGTAATCGCGGGCGCCCTCCGGGGTGCTTTTCACGAAAATGGGGGTCTCCACCTCGATGAAGTCGCGCGCATCGAGGAAATCGTGCATGAAGCGGGTGATGCGGTGCCTTAGCATCAGGTTCTCTTTCATACGCTGGCGGCGCAGGTCCAGATAGCGATACTTCAGGCGGACGTTCTCATCGACTTCCACCTCTTCATTGATATAGAAGGGCGGGGTATTAGAGGCGTTCAGAACCTCCACCTCTTTAGCGATGACTTCGACGTCCCCCGTAGGAATCCGGGGATTCTCGGTGCCGGCGGGTCGCAAAGCCACCTCTCCAGTGAGCTTGATAACGTACTCGCTACGGATTTCCTCGGCGGTTTTTAAAGCGGAAGCGGAGATTTCCGGGTTAAAGACCGCCTGGACAATGCCTTCGCGGTCGCGCAAATCGATAAAGATAAGCCCGCCGTGGTCGCGCCGGCGGTTGACCCATCCCGCGAGAGACACAGTAACGCCGATATGCTCTTTCCGCAGCGAGCCGCAGGTATGAGTCCTGAACAAAAAAGTCTCCTGTAAATAGGGGGTTCACTTTTGATTATAGCAGATAGACAGCGTCGTTAACAGTAGACAGTAAACAGTCCTCAGTTTGGGGAGAGAGGGGGAGAGAAATCAAATATCAAAAATCAAAAGTCAAAAACACAGGTGAAAAATCAAAAATCGGGGTTCAAAGGGGAAGCGAAAATCCTCCTCACTCCTCCTTTACGAAAGGAGGACGAAATACCCGCAAAGGGGCGCTTAAGAGGGGCGAAGCCCCTCTTTTTCTCTGACCCCCTTCCCTTTCAAGGGAAGGGGGCAGGGGGATAGGTCGTTATCTATTGTATTCGAAGCTAGAGTCTGTTAAAATATTATGTTATCCCCTGTGTGTGAAGAAGGGATTTGCATGGCAAAAACAATCGCGGAAATCAACGAAAAGATAAAAAAAGGGCAGGCCGTGGTGTTCACCGCCGAGGAGATAATCGACGTGGCACGCGAGAAGGGCATCAGCCGGGCGGCTAAAGAAGTGGACGTGGTCACGACGGGCACTTTCGGGATAATGTGCTCGTCCGGAGCCTATTTCAACATTGGGCATACCAAGCCGCGTCTAAAGCTAGGAGGAGGGCGGGCCTACCTTAACGACGTGCCGGCTTACACCGGCCTGGCGGCGGTCGACCTTTTCCTGGGGGCCAACGCTCTGCCCGACGACGACCCGCGCAACAGAGTCTATCCCGGCGAGTTCAACTACGGCGGCGGGCACGTCATCGAGGAGCTGGTGGCGGGCAAAGACATCCGCCTGATAGCCAGCGCCTACGGCACCGACTGCTACCCGCGCAAGCGACTGGAGACCTGGATAAACATCAAAGACCTCAACCAGGCGGTGCTGTTCAACGTCCGCAACGCCTACCAGAACTACAACGTCGCCGTGAACACGTCGGACAAGACGATATACACCTACATGGGCGTCCTCAAGCCGAAGCTGGGCAACGCCAACTACTGTTCGGCGGGGCAGCTTTCGCCGCTGTTCAACGACCCGTATTATAAAACGATAGGCATCGGCACGCGGATTTTTCTCGGTGGGGGAGTGGGGTTCGTAGCGTGGCAGGGCACGCAGTTCAACCCGGACGTGCCGCGGACGGACAAAGGCATACCTAAAGAAGGGGCGGGCACGCTGGCGGTCATCGGGGACATGAAACAGATGAGTCCAAAATGGCTCGTGGGGACGAGCGTGCAGGGCTACGGATGCAGTCTGACGGTAGGCATCGGCGTGCCGATACCGATACTCGACGAGGAAATCCTGCGAAATACTACCGTTACCGACGCGGACATACTGGCGCCGGTCGTGGATTACGCGGATGCTTTTCCTAATCTTAAGCCCGATATTTTAGCCGAGGTTAGCTATGCCGAGTTAAAAAGCGGTAAAATAAAGATAAAGGGCAAAGAGGTGCCGACGGCCTCCCGGTCGAGCTACCCCAAGGCGGTGGAAATCGCCACGACACTTAAAGAGTGGATAAAGACCGGCAAGTTTTTACTTACCGAAGCGGTCGAATCATTGCCCGGCGTCGCGTCCGGCGTGTCCTTCAAACCGTTAAAAGAACGGCCAATCGAATAATAAGAGGTGCGCGCATGACTGTATCGAAAAGAATCGTACTGCGTTTCCCCAAGCGGATGGTCGACCGCCCGATAATCTACCGGCTGGTCAAGGACTACGACCTGGAGTTCAACATCCTCAAAGCATCCATAACGCCGGAGCAGGAAGGGCTGATGGTGCTCGAGCTCAAAGGGAACCAGACCGAATACGACAAGGGCATCGAGTTCCTCCTTAAAGCCGGCGTGAAGATACAGTCGCTGAGCCAGGACGTGACGCGCAACGAGGAGAGGTGCACGCACTGCGGGGCCTGCGTGACGGTATGTCCGCCCGGGGCTTTTAGAATCGACCCGAAGACGCGGCTGGTGATTTTCGATAACGAGAAGTGCATCGCCTGCGGGTTGTGCATCCCGGCATGTCCCCCGAGGGCGATGGAAGTGCATTTTTAAAATATACCAAAGGCCCATCAATCTATCCCCTCTTGCCCCCTTCCCTTGGCAAGGGAAGGGGGCAGGGGGGAGAGGTTTTTACGTGGGTAATGGATGTGGCGGATTCTTCACTGTTCAGAATGACATACATATCAATCAAAAGACCAGCCCTTGACAAGTACGGCGCCGTTCGTGTTTATTTATATCGACAGTTAACGCCACCGGAGCGGCTCTTAAGGTAGCTGTGCGGAAAATCACTCGCTTTTTTAATATTTATCGAATAGTGGTGGCTATCGGGTTCCTGATAGCCGCAGTCCTATGTCTGGCCATTCCAGCACATAACAACGAGCCGGACGACTGGGCGTATTATTACGCGGTCAAAAATTTTTCCCAGGGCAAATTGACTGTCGGTGATTTAACCCACTATCAGCAGGAAAGAGATGCCGGCCGGCAGGGCGGCATGCTGATTCAGTATTACCGCATAGGGTTTAACAAGTGGATTCTGGAAAAGCCACCAGGCTATGTTTTCTTCATGGTCCCGTTCGAGTTGATGGGCATTCCCCGGTGGGGCAACATCTTCCTGGCGCTGGGGATGACCATCGTTACTTACATCCTGCTCAGGCGGCTGAAAGACGAAAAGGCGGCGTGCATCGGGTCGCTGCTGATGTTGTTTACCCCGGCCAGCCTGATAATGTTTAACCGCAGCTTTGCGGATGCCTTCGCCGCCAACGCTTTCCTGGTAATGGGCGGGGGGCTTTATTTCTATCACTATCTGGAACGGGGTAAGCTGCGCCCGGGACGCGGCGCCGCGTTGCTTTTCCTGTCGTTCCTGTTTCTCGGCTGGTCAGTAGTGACACGCTACACCGACCTGCCCATCGCGGTCATCTTTGCGCTGCATTTCGTCATTACCCGGTTGAGGTCTCTATGGAAAAGGGAAGGCACGCGATTGCGGTTTGAAATCCCATCGGTTGCCCTGGGCATCGGCCTACCGCTGGCATGCCTGCTCTGGTACAACGTTGCCGTTTTCGGCTCTCCGTTCGATAACGGCTACAACTACACGCTCTTCCCCGTCAGGTTCGCCTATAACTATCTCGGACAGACGGACCCGGCCGGAAACTCTCTTTTTTTCAAGATTATCCTGGGCAATCTCAGGAACGTACCGTGGAAACTACTACTGGGGTACCCGCTGTTGTTTATCGGCGTACCCGGGGTTATCTTTATCTACTATCAAAAAACGGCGGCCATCCTGAGGCGCCGCGAACCCGCAGGAACGTGGGCCGGCCTGAATACCGAGCTGCCCTGGGACATCCTGCTGGTTCTGACCGGCTGGTTTATCAGTGTTTTCGGGCTGTATATGATGTACGAATTTACGTCAACCGCCCAGATGACCGGACTGCCGCACGTGCAGATGAATACACTCCATTTTATTGTTTTTGCCCGTTTTTACCTGCCCGGCCTGCTGCCGATAGTGGTTATCGTTTCTCTTGTCGCCGCCCGGTTCCCGGTCTGGCTCTGGTCGGCGCTCCTGGCAATCGGCGTGGCGGCGGGCTCGGTAACGTATGTGCAGTCGGCACTGGCCGAGACGCTGATACCCCAACTGATAACGCCGGAGCATATTCCTCCGAAGCCGGGGCCGTAATCACGGAAGTCAATAGAGCAAAAGACCATGAAAAAAGACGAATACCAGCCGCGCATCTACCGTCACTGGATTGAAGGCAAAGACCTTGTGGCTTTTAACGTGACGGAAAAAGAGACCGATTTATACATACGGGCGACCTCAAACCTGGCTAAAAAAGCCAGACGCCTGGTACTGAAATACAGAGAACAACTCGAAAGATACATAGAAATGAATCCTGAATTTCAGACCTCACTGAAGCCTGTTAACGTGCCGGAGAACGCACCAGCTATCGTAAAAGAAATGGCGGAGGCGGGGACTAAAGCCGGGGTTGGCCCGATGGCGGCGGTAGCGGGGGCTATCGCGGAGTACGCAGGGAAAGAGCTGCTGGAGTTTTCCCCGGAAATAATAGTGGAAAACGGCGGGGATATTTTTCTCAAGATTCTCAAAAAGAGGGTGGTGGGGATATACGCGGGGAAATCGCCGCTGACGGGGAAAATAGGGCTGGAAATAAATCCTAAAGATACGCCCCTGGGGGTCTGCACATCGTCGGGGACGGTGGGCCATTCCCTGAGCTTTGGACAAGCCGACGCGGTCGTGGTACTGGCGGCTTCAGCCACGCTAGCCGACGCGGCGGCCACAGCCATCGGTAACCGGGTCAAACAAGCCGGGGATATCAACAAAGCCCTCGAGCTGGCGCGGGACATCGCAGGACTCAAAGGAGCGGTCATCATCATCGGGAGGGACATCGGGGCGTGGGGAGAGGTAAAGCTCTGCGAGACGTCGCTATAGATGTCCGGTCTATCGGGCGATTTTCAGCTCGAGAGTTTCGACAGCACCCGTCACCCCTTTTAAGGGCGCCACCATGCCGGCGAGAGTGCTCCTGACGATTTCGTTGGCGAAAAAGTTCAGGGGAACGTCCGCGCCGTTGAGATTAACCGTAACCGTCCCGTCCCCGTCAATATCAAGCTCAAGGTCATTTACCTCTCCCGTGCCCTTCAGACTGGAGATAATGCCACCGGTAACATGGTCGAGATAGCCCGCCACAAAGTAATCGAGGTCGATGGCTTTATCATTAACGGAAAGACTGATTTTCCTGGTCACGACTTTTTCTCCTTCTCTCTGATAGCTTTTTTCAAATGGCGCCGAAACTCGGCAAGGAGGTGGTTTTCCCTGGCGGCATGGGTCTCGAGCAGCTTTCTCGAATGGCTGATATGTACCCGCAAATCGCGGGCGGCGGCGTCCCGGCGTGAACCCTCCAGACTACCGCCCAGCAGCTCGTCAACGCGTTTACGCGCGTGCAGCAGACGGTCGCGGAGGTCAGTATGCTCAAACAGCAGGGAGGCCAGAGAAGAGTTAAGGCCGGTATTTCCGTACTTCGCCACGGCCGGCTGAAGGACCGTCTCCTCGCGGCCGAAGTGCTTATCCAGCCAGTCGGCGACAGCCGCCAGCATTTCCTCGAGCTTTTTCAGGGCCTCGCGCTGCGCCGCTTCACCAGGCACGAAGGTATCCCTCGCCTCTTTCAGATTGGAGAGCAGACTGGCGTCATTAACCGCCTTTTCCAGAGACCCTGTCTTTTCGGCAACCACCCGGTGTTCCGCGATAAGCCGGTCAATTAATTCGAGAGTATCGTTCATAGTATCGGACTCCTTGTTTTAAATAAAACCGGCCAGTCACCGACCGGAACCAGTATAGCACGGGCGACACTATAAGAACCACACCTCCCCCCACCTCAATTTACGGAGCGCGGAGGGAGATGTATTCGCGGTAGATAAGACTAAGCGCGGGCTATACGGAAAAGAGCTATGCCTCCACCGCCGAGGGCCAGTCCCGTGACCACCATAAAGACACCCGCCGCCATCGTTACCTGGATAAGCCCGAAAGCGGTGACCGCCATATAGAGGTAGTTCTCCAGGTTCATCGCCTGGGCGTAGGTCAGGTGGGTGGGGTTGGTGGCGTCAAAGCGGCCGCCAGCCAGCAGGTCCTGATAGGTAGGGGCGATACCGCGCCGGTGCGAGGCAATAATGTCCGCTGCCGCCTGGGCATCACCGGCATCGTTGATGGCGGTAAATAAGGTGGGGTTATTGGGGTCCAGAGCCACGGTAACCTTTTCCACTTTCATTCTTTCCACGATAAGATTGTTCTTGGCAATGCCCTGGCCGATAAATACGCCGCCCAGGACAATACCCACCAGACCGAGAAGCACGACGAGAATAGCCAGACCACGGTTGAAGTTCATGTATTTTCCTCCTAAAAGTGTATTTACATAAATTTTAAAAAACAACGCGGCGACTGTAAATGATATTTATCACAATTTGTTCTGTCAGGCCGATATGAATAAAACAAAGATATTTTACTAACCTATCAGTCCATGAAAAGCCCTCCTTTTATATTGTTTACTAAAACAGTAAACTATTGGTTTACTAAAATAATAAACTATTGTAATTTTTTTTGCAAGGGATATTTATCACATACTTTTTCAGCCGTATAAAATAAAGTAAAAACAAAGGAATTCGCAAGTTTTTTACAGGAAGGGAATGATGTGTGGTACATGCATGAAGGCTGGGGCTGGTGGATGGTCTTCGGGGGGATATGGATGGTCGTGTTCTGGGGAGGCATTATCGCCCTGATTGTCTGGGGAATAAGTCGGCTTACCCGGCGCGGCAGTAGCTCCCCGGAAAAACAGACACCGCTGGAGATAGCCAAGGAGCGTTACGCCCGCGGCGAGATAACCAAGGAACAATTCGAGCAGATAAAAAAGGACCTGTAAAAACCGTTATTGCGGCTTTTCCGGCGCCAGTAGCGCATCGAGCTTGGCGGGATTGAAACCTATCAGGACATCCTTATCGTCGATAA
>CAYXOZ010000038.1:0-1483 GCA_964467135.1 uncultured Dehalococcoidaceae bacterium | reverse complement strand
AGCGCATCGAGCTTGGCGGGATTGAAACCTATCAGGACATCCTTATCGTCGATAACGACGACGGGCACGACCATGTGCCCGGTTTTTTCAATCATTTTTTTAGCGGCTTCGCGGTCCGCGGCGACGTTATAATCCGTGAAGGCGACCTGCTTCTGAGAAAGATACTCTTTCACCTTGGTGCAGTAGGGTCAGGTGGGGGTGGAGTAAAGAACAACCTGTTTTTCACTCATGGTTACATCCTCAACGGAGATTCTAATTTAATGATATCAACCGCCGGGCGGCGAAGTCAATAAAGGGGGTCGACGGGGAAAACGCCGGTATTATATACTCTGGTAGTCGTTCAATATTAGTAAAGCCAATGCCACTTTTGTCACATACCTATAATTAAAGTTACCAGTATAATGATGTTGTTTTCAAAGGTTGACACTGGCCGTAATTAAAGTTTATCATGCGTACGCAGTGCCGACCCAATAAGCCACGGAAACAGGAGGAGAATAATGACCGGAGAGCAGGATACCACGCTCGGGGCACTCCAGACCGCCATAAAAATGGAGATTGACGGCAAGCAGTATTACCTGAAAGCCGCGGGCGCCAGCGGGAACGCGCTGGGGAAAAAGCTGCTGGAGAGGCTGGCATCGGAAGAAGACATCCACCGGCAGGTCTTCGAGAGGATTTATAAAGACATCAGCGCCAAGAAAGGCTGGCCGGAAAAGGCGTTTAAAGGCGACGGGGGCAGCGGGCTGAGGACGGTATTCGCCAAAGCGCTGAAAACCATGGACAAAGACGTGAAATCCATGGCCAGCGAGCTCGACGCGATACAGACAGCGATGGCGATGGAGAACAAGACCTACGATTTCTATAAAAGCCGCAGCGGCAAGGCCAGATACGCGGCGGAAAAGCAGTATTACGAAGAGCTGGCGATGCAGGAAGAAGAGCACCACCGCGTCCTGCTCGATTATTATGAGTTCCTGAAAAACCCGGCCGCGTGGTTCGTCCAGAAGGAGCACCACTCTTTTGACGGCGGCTAGAGAGTCGGAATATTTTACGGTTGAGGTGGCAGCATGCTCAAAATCAAAGACCTTTCGGTGGCGGTGGAAGGTAAGGAAATCATCCACGACGTCAATATGACCATACAGAACGGCGAGACCCACGTCCTGTTCGGGCCCAACGGCGCGGGCAAAAGCACGCTGCTCATGGCCATTATGGGTTTCCCCAAGTATAAAATAACCAAGGGCAGCATCAGCTTCAAGGGGAAAGATATTACCGGACTGACGGTCGACGAGAGGGCCAGAATGGGCATCGGGATGTCCTTCCAGCGGCCGCCGGTGGTGCGCGGGGTAAAGACCCGCGACATGGTAGCGGCCTGCCTCAAGGGGCGGGGCGACGGCGGCGAAATCGAAAAGCTGGCGCAAATGGCCGACCTCAACGATTTCCTGGAGAGGGACATCAACTACGGCTTTTCCGGGGGAGAAATAAAGCGCTC
>CAYXOZ010000037.1:0-11606 GCA_964467135.1 uncultured Dehalococcoidaceae bacterium | reverse complement strand
GGCTTCAGCACGGAGAGCAGCGTACCCGACTTCCGCGGACCGCAGGGGGTCTGGAGCAAGTTCGACCCCAGCGAGCTGAACTTGCCGAACTTCCTGCGCAGTGAAGAAATCAGGGAGAAATACTGGCAGGTACACAAAATGTTCTGGGAAACGGTAAAAACCGCCGAGCCCAACGCCGGCCATTACGCCGTCACCGAGCTCCACGAGATGGGCAAGCTGGACTGCGTCATCACCCAAAACACGGACGGCCTCCACCAGAAATCCGGCACGCCTAATGAAAAGGTGCTGGAACTGCACGGCACGATGCACTGGGTGGACTGCCTCGAGTGCCGGCAGCGGTACCCCCGGGACTACGCCCACGAAAAAATGCTCGCCGGGGAGAAAGTGCCCCGCTGCGGTAAGTGCCACGGCATACTAAAGCCGGCGACAGTTGCCTATGGTCAGGCGATGCCCGAGAGAGAAACGCGGGAAGCGGAAAGAAGGTCGGCGGGGTGCGACCTGTTCCTGGCAGCGGGGTCGTCGCTGGTGGTCTACCCCGCAGCGCAGATGCCGCTTATCGCCAAGCACAACGGCGCGCGACTGGTCATCATGAACATCGGGGAAACGCCTCACGACCACCTGGCGGATGTACTCATGGGGGAAAAGACGGGTGAGACACTCAAGAAAATTGTAGAGAAGGTGAAGGAAAGCGCGGGGAAATAATAGAGATAAAAGCAGGATGGTTAAGGGGGGTTCGTCCTGAAGGTTTCACCCTGAAGGGCTGATGCCCCTCTTTTGTTTTCCAACAACTGAATCATTCCTGAATTTCTGATATCATTAAAATATGTCACGTGGCAGAGTGCTGTCTGTCTTCGCCTTCCTGGTATTATTGATAACGCTGGTATCGGGTTGCGCGTTAGACCACGATTTCAACGAGCAGGTCGAGGAAATTACCGAGTCGTACCGCTTCGACCTGACAGGATGGGAATTCAGGACCATCACGGGAGAAATAGGGGAGATTTTCCGGGGCGGGGATAAAACGGACAACGCCACCGCGGAAATCATCACCTACTTTATCAACGCGGCGCAAATAAGAGCCCTCGAAGATAGTTTGAAAGTCAGGGCGGGCGAACCCGACCAAACACAAAGCGAAATCGATGAGCTGCGACAGAAAAACGCGGAGCGGAGCGATGCCACCGAAAAAGCGCTCGAGACGCTGGTGAGGGAGACGCTGACCGAGCAGGGTATCTTCAACCCCATGGACACACACGTGAATATAAAAGCCCGCTTCCCGCCGGTAAAAATCCACCTGGGCAATCCGCCGCACCTGCTTATCATATCCCCCAGGGACAGGATAGAAAACATTAAAGAAGTCCAGCTCCTGGCGGAATTGAGCCTCGAGGACATGGAAAAAATCGAAAGCGAGGTCGATGAGCTGGGGGTCTCCTCAATCGTGGAGGGGCTGGGGGGACTATCGACGTACCCCAGCTATATTAACGATAACTTCGGTCTTAAATTCGCCATTGAGACCATAGTCCACGAATGGATGCACCAGTACCTGTTTTTCACATCGCTCGGAATCAGGTATACGCTCGACCAATGGGGCATTAAACAAGACCACGATGTCGCCACCATCAACGAAACCGTGGCCGGGATGGTCGGCACAGAAATCGGCGCAATGGTTCTTAAAAAATACTTCCCGCAGGTATATGAGGGCGAACCCCCCGAAAACCCGGAGCCGGCGTTCGATTTCAATAAAGAAATGAGGGAAATCCGGAAAGCCGTGGACGATTACCTGGCGCGCGGCGAGATAGAGCCGGCGGAAACATACATGGAACAAAAAAGACTTTACCTGATGGAGAACGGCTACTATATCCGCAAGCTCAACCAGGCTTACTTCGCTTTTCACGGCACCTACGCCGATAGCCCCACCTCCATCAGCCCCATCGGTTTAGAGCTGAGACAACTTAGAGATAAAAGCGACTCCCTCAAAGAGTTCCTCGATAGCGTCGTGGGAATAACGAGTCGGGAAGAACTGACGGAAAGAGTCGGATAGTCGCCGTTCGCCAAAGCTGTCCGCGTGTGCTATTATTTTCTCAGAGAAATACACATGATACCGGAAATCGTGAGCCTGGTCACCCGCCGCGAGGGGCGCAAGTTCCGCCACCTGAACGCGGAAATCGACGAAGGTTTAATAACAGGGGAGGGGAGGGGGAAAGACAAGCCGGCGCTGTACGTGCACATTCCGTTCTGTCGGTCGCTGTGTCCCTTCTGCTGCTTCAATCGCTACCTTTTCCAGGAAGACCTGGCGCGCCGCTACTTTATAGACCTTAAAAAAGAGCTAGGGCTCTATGTGGGCCGGGGCTTCAGATTCTCTAAAATCTATTTCGGGGGCGGAACGCCTACGGTGCTCATGGACGAGTTGCTTAATTTTATCGAGCACCTGCGCCGGGAGTTCGATGTCAAAGAAATATCGCTGGAGACCACGCCGCGGGAGCTCACCGGAACGAACATTGAGCTTTTAAAGCAGGCGGGAATTAACCGCCTGTCCATCGGGGTGCAGAGCTTCGACGAGAAGGTGCTTAAAGCCATGGGGCGGGTCAACGGCCCGGCGGAGGAAGTCAAGAGCCGCCTGCTCCGGGCGGAGGGACAGTTCGACACCCTGAACGTCGACTTCGTTTTTAATTTCCCCGGCCAGAGCGTGGCGCAGTTTGCCGCGGACGTGGCAGCCTTCAAACAGCTCGGCATCGACCAGGCGACTTTCTACCCGCTCATGGCTTCCCCCCACAAAAAGGACGCGCTCGAGCGGCGGTTCAACCGGGTGGACAACTCCCGCGAGAGGCAGTTTTATAACGTGATACTCTCCGAGCTTTACCGGGGCGACTATAAAGTCTCGACGGCATGGTGCTTTTCCCGCGGCGAGCGCCTGATCGATGAGTATATTATAGAGTCGGACGACTATATCGGTATCGGGGCGGGCTCGGTGAGCATCGTCGATGGCAAATTCCTCGTCAACACCTTTTCCCTCGACCGGTATCACGAGATGACATTGGCGGGGCGCCTGCCGATAGCTGGCTGGCGGCAGCTCTCCGAAAAAGAAAACCAGCGCTACTACCTGCTGACAAAGCTCTTCGGGATGAAGCTGGACAAGCAAGCCTTCCAACGGCGTTTCGGCAGGGAGATAGGCGACAAGCTAAGGCTGGAAATGGCTTTCTTCAAAAATCTGGGGCTGGTGGCGGGGGATGGCGTATTGAGCGTTACAGAAAAAGGCATGTACCCCGTAAGCGTGATGATGCGGGACTTCTTCGCGGCGTTGAACACGTTAAGAGAATACTGCATCGAGAAGCAGATTTAGTTGACCGACGGGACACTTTTTCACTTTACCGCAATGTGTAGTCCGGCAGCGCCGAAAAGAAGGGGACGGTAGCTAACCTCTCTGAAACCAGCCGCCAGTAGCATCTCCCGGACTTCACGCGGGGGATAGAAACGCGTCGCGGACTCCGTCAGGTAACGGTAAGCCCCCCGGTTGCCGGAAAGCAGGATGCCCACCGACTTAACGAAAGCCCGTAGATAAAGGTGAAACAGCATTCTGATGAGTCCATTTTCCGGCTGGCTCGATTCCACGATAACGTAGCGTCCGCCGGGTTTCAGCACCCTGATGACTTCGGCGAAGTGCGGCTCCCGCAGAGGATTCTTATAGGTCAGGTTGCGGAAGGCGAAAGATATGCCGACGGCATCGAAATGAGCGTCAGGGAAAGGCAGATGTGTCGCTTCCCCATGAAGAAAAGTCACCTTTTCCGCCACCCCAGAGCGAACGGCTTTCTCTCTCGCCCGTGTCAGCATGGGCGGGCTATAGTCCAGCCCGATAACCTTGACAGCTTTTCCGGAGAGTCGGGCAATACTTATCGTGAGGTCGCCGGTGCCGCAGCCCAAATCGAGGACACGCTGCGGCCTCTCCGCCAGGCAAGCTAAAGCCGCCAGACGCCGCCAGCGCCGGTCCTGCCCCAGAGTCACGATACGGTTAACGAGGTCGTAATGCGGGGGCACCGCCGTGAACATATCGTGCAGGGGAGGCTTAACGAGTCCGGAGCTTTCCATAGATTAAGCCAGAGCGTGCGCCAGGATATAGCCCACACCAATCAATAGCTGGGTCAGCAGCACGGACATCACGTTAGCCGCCATGCCGGGCATCAACTTAGACGGGTCGTTGAAATGAAGGGCACCGCGGATCGCCCGTACGGTAAGCGGCAGCGAAAGCAAAGCCAGCAGTGTCCAGAGGGGCATGAATCCCGCAATCGCCCAGGCAACTACCCAGGCATAAACGGCGAAGGCAACCACCGCATAAAAAATGCCCGCCCCGCGCTTGCCGATCGAGATGGGCAGGGTCTTGCGACGCGCCAGGGTATCCGCCTCGGCGTCCGGCAGTTCGTTAAGCAACAATAAATTATGCACCAGAAGGGCTGAGGGAATACAGGCCACCGCCACATGCCAGGAATAAAAGCCGGTCTGGGCGAAGTACATGCCCAGCACAGGCAGGGCGCCCAGGCCCGCGCCGGCGACCCACTCCGGCCAGGGTCGCTTGAGGATTACCGGACTATACATCACGATAAAAAATACCGCTATCACGAGCAACGGCAGCAGCTCCCAGCCGCGAATGACAATAAAGTAAACGCCGATGGGCACCGCCAGCACCAGCATAATGATACCCAGCCATAGCACCTGCCGGGGGGTGAGGAGACCGGCGGGGAGGATACCGCTCCCGCCGCTAAAAGGAGTGCGTTTTACAGCGAGGTCGATGCCTGAGCGGAAATCGAAGTAGTCGTTGAGGATATTAACGCTGGCGTGGGTCATCACCAGCCCGATACCGGCGAGCAGGGCATGCCACAGATTGAAATAACCATCATACCAGGCGATAACCGTGCCCAGGAAAGCCAGCACCACCGAAAGCGTCAGGAACTGGGGACGGGTCTCCAGGAACCAGGCTTTAAAACCCTTCACGCTATCCCTCCCGGAAGCCCCGTAAATAGTAAGGCAGGAAAGCTATGCCGCGTAAAGAGCAACTTTCCCGCCTCATCTGTGCCACAGCCATATCATGGCACAAAAATACCGTTATTTCAACCAAGTCAGCTAAAGTAAAGACTCAGCTCGACACTATGCCGGACTTACCAAAAAAGTCGATGGCAGGTAAACAAATCAGACCAGCAATGAAGCTATTTACTCTGGTAGAAAGGAGACTGCTCCATGTGCCGTTCCTTCAAAGCGAGGAAGGCATCATCCACGGCGATAGCTTCCTGTTTGACCTTTTCTTCAAGGTCATCCACCCTGGCATCGACCTCATCAATGCGGTCGCGCAGGGCATCGGCAGCCCGGGCGGCCTCTTCCCTGACCTTAGCCACCGCAGCCTCAGCGGCTTTCTTGGCGGCCTCGGCGGCCCTTTCACCGGCCTCCTTGGCCATATCGGCAGCCGCCCGCGAATCCTTGGCCGCAGCCTGAGCCAGTCTGACAGCCTCCTCCACCCGTTTAATATAATTCTCAAGCTCATCAAGAATCTCGGGGAGGGGCTTGGTCATAATTTTAGGTTGGGGGGCTTCTTTCATGGCTTCAGAACCCTCCGCTGGTTGTTTAGGATTTTTACTCATTTTTTCTCCTTGCGCTCTCGTGTCATTAATATAATTATATCATTTTTCACGCGGTATTAAGTGTAACCTTCAACGCTCACCACAGCCGGAACAGCCGGACCGGCCGGTTTCAAAACTCATTTTGTAACCTTTATGCTCCTCCACCGAAAAAGGTTGAAAGCGATAAGCCGACACTGATGGCAACCGAGCCGAAAATGGCGGCCAGTATGGCTACAATCAGGAAAATGATAAACTCCCACGAACCCAGCACCTTCCTTACCAGGGCGGTAGGAATAGCGGCGGCGGCTTTAATACCGGCTTCCTCAGCGGCACGGGCGGCCGCCTCGGCGGCGGCGATAGCCTGTTTAGCTACCTGTTCCGCCCGGGCAGCCGCAGCCTCCGTCGCCCTTCTGGCCTCCTCGGCGGCGGCACGGGCAGCGCGGGCGACCTCCTCGGCGCGCCGGGCGGCTTCTTCCGCGGCCTTCTTGGCCTCTTCCGCCTTGCGGGCGGCCTCGGCACCGGCGGCCTTCATGGCGGCTTCAGCGGCCTCTTTAGCCGCCTGCGCAGCGGCCTCGGCGCGGCGACCGGCCTCTTCGGCGGCTTTCTTGGCTTCTTCAGCTTTACGGGCGGCCTCGGCGCCGACAGCTTTCATGGCGGCTTCGGCGGCCTCTTTTGCCGCTTTCGCGGCAGCCTCGGCGCGGCGACCGGCTTCCTCGGCGGCTTTCTTGGCTTCTTCAGCTTTACGAGCGGCCTCGGCGCCGGCGGCTTTCATCGCGGCTTCAGCGGCGGCCTCCGCCTCATGAGACGCGGTACGGGCGGCTTCGGCGGCGGCCTCGGCGGCCTTTGCCATGTCTTCCGCACGTTTAACCATCTGATGGAGCGCCTGTGAAGACGCTTCGATAGCTTCATCACCGGCGATATCGGCCAGACCGGCCTTCTTACGGACCTTATCGGCGACCTGAAGGCCTTTCACGGCAGCGTCCTTGGCTTCATGTCCGGCTTCATCGACCCTCTCGGCGAGTCGACCCGTGACCCTGGCAGCGGCCTCGATAGCCTCGTCACCGGCGATATCGGCGGCCTGAGCCCTTATTTGAACGGCATCGGCCGTCTGATAGGCAGCGGCCGCCGAGCGTTTGGCTTTACGCCCGGCCTGCTCGGTTTTTATGGCCGTCTCCGCCGTCACAGACTTGGCCAGCTCAGAGCGGGCGACTTTAGCTTCCTTGGCGTCTTCGTCAGCCTGTTTACCGGCGGCATTAGCGGCTTCAATAGCCTCCTGGACGGCCTGGGTAGCCCGCACGGCAATTTCCTGAGCGCGGGCGGCGGACTCTTCGGCGGCACTAGCTGCGGCCGCCGCAGCCGCCTTGGCAGCCTGGTCTATTTCCTCCGCCTTAGCGGTAGCTTCTTCGGCGGCTTCTTTAGCTTCACGGGCGGCTTTCGCCGCGGCTTTCATGGCCTCGGCGGCAGCGGCCGTAGCCGCTGCGGCAGCTTCTTCGGCCTTCCTGATAGCTTCTTCAGCGCAACGGGTCGCCGCTTCGCCGGCTTCCTGGGCCAGACGGGCAGCTTCTTCGGCCCGGCGGGTCGCCTCAGCGGCGGCCTCTTCGGCGGACTTCGCAGCTTCCTCAGCGGCAGCCCGGGCAGCTTCGGCAGCCTCCTCCGCCCGGCGGGCGGCTTCCTCCGCGGCGAGGGTAGCGGCTGCTCCGGCTTCCCTGGCTAAACGGGACGCTTCTTCAGCTTTTTTAACGGCATCTGCGGCCGCTTTCTGGGCGGCTTTGGCGGCCGCCTCTGCCGCAGCCCTGGCAGCAGCACTGGCCTCCTGGGCTTTCTTGGCGGCTTCTTCGGCGGCTTTCTGGAAGGCGATCACGGCAGCCTTGGTGCTGGCATCGGCTTTTTCAGCCTTACGGGCGGCTTCTTCGGCGGCTAACCTGGCCGCGCGGGCGGTCTCCTCGGCTTTGGCAGCCGCCGCCGCGGCAGCCCGGGTAGCCGTCTCCGCGGCCATCTGACCGGCCTGTCGCGCCTCCTCAGCCCGTCGCTCCGCTTCGGTCGAAGCCCGGTGGGCATCGCCGGCGGCCTGCTTGGCGGCCCGGGCGGCCTCCTCGGCTTTACGGGCAGCTTCCGCCGCCGCCCGGATGTTATCATCCATCTCATCGAGAATCTGGGGCAGCGGCTTGCTCATTATCTTGGCCTTGGCAGGCCCTTTATCATCAGCCACCTTAACATTTTTGGTAGTCATTTAAATAGACCTCCTTAATCAGCATAAGACATAAAGCAGCCATACGGGATAATATTATACCTATGAAAAAGCCACGTCAAGGCACGTTGAGTTGATGGGACAAAAACAGGGCGTCTCACCGTTACCGGAACGCCAAGAAATATATTAATCGCAGGAATCGAAATATACCTTATCAAACACGCACAATCCGTGCATGCAACAGACCATTACGAATAATACATCAACGTTATTCCGGTGTCAAATACTTACCTATATATATAATAAAGTCGATAGTTTACGCGGGCTCAAGAGTTGTCAGTCAATAACGACAACGAACAGTCTATGATGGTATAATTCACATGACGCGGGGCCATATCCTCACGATAAGGTATATTTGACATAAACATGGCAATAACGATAGAAGGGATTACCGGACTGACCCCGGAACAACTGGAAAACCTGGTAAAGTCCACGGGCGAACCTGGCTACCGGGCCAGGCAGCTTAATAAATGGATCTACCGGGGCCTGGCTTTTTCCTACGAGGAGATGAGCGATTTGCCGGCGGCTTTCCGGCAGAAGCTGGCGGAAACGACCCGACTCCACAGTCTGAGGCCCGTCCACGAGACGACCGGTCGGGACGGTACTACGAAAATCCTCTTCAGCCTCAACGACGGACTGACCATTGAAGCGGCGCTGATGACCTACGAGAAAGAGGGGGGCGGGGAGCGAAGCACCATCTGTGTTTCCACCCAGGTAGGCTGCGGCATCGGGTGCCCCTTTTGCGCCACGGGGAAGCAGGGTTTTACCCGCAATCTCACCGCCGGAGAGATAATCGACCAGGTGCTTTACCTGGCGCGCCGCCGGCAGGAGCCGCCTGAGGGAAACAAAAATGATGACACGGGAAAAGCCAGGCGACCGGGCAACATCGTTTTCATGGGCATGGGCGAGCCGCTGGCAAACTATGATGCCCTCCTCCAGGCGATAGAACGGTTGAACTCCCCCGAAGGTTTCGGGCTGGGCGCCCGCAATATGGTCATCTCCACGGCCGGGCTGGTGCCGCAGATAAAGAGACTGAGCCGGGAGAAATTCCAGGTAGGGCTGGCGGTATCCCTCCACGCCAGCGATAACGCGCTGCGGGACCGGCTCGTGCCGATAAACCGCAAGCACCCGCTGGAGCAGCTTATCCCGGCCTGCCGCGACTATTACCTGGAAACGGGGCGCCGCGTCAGCTTCGAATATGTACTCTTTAAAGACATCAACGATAAGCCGGGGCAGGCGCAGTCGCTAGCGAGGCTGTTGCGCGGGCTGAACTGCCATGTCAACCTCATCGCCGCCAACGCTACAGGCGACCCGAATTTCCAGCCGCCGTCACGCCGCGCGATACTTGACTTCGAGAGAATCCTCAAAGAATCCGGCATTAACGCCACCCTGCGTCAACCGAGAGGGCAGGACATCGATGCCGGCTGCGGCCAACTGAGAAGTCGATTAGGGTTAAACACCGTTTAAAGAAGGAGAACGATACCAAAAGATGTCCGGCGAATCGATACTCTGGATAGTCTTCGGGATACTGATACCGGTAATGCTCGGCCTGGACCTGGGCGTCTTCCACCGTAAAGACCACGCGATAAAAATAAAAGAAGCATTGTTATGGAGCGCCATCTGGATTTCCCTGGCGCTACTGTTCAACCTCGGGGTTTACCTGCTGACCGACCACGAAAAAGCGTTGAACTTCCTCACCGCTTATCTGGTGGAGGAATCGCTCAGCGTGGACAACCTCTTCGTTTTTCTGTTGATATTTTCCTATTTCTGCGTGCCGGCGGCGTACCAGCACCGGGTGCTCTTCTGGGGCATCATGGGGGCTATCGTAATGCGCGGTATTTTCATCGTCACCGGGCTGGCACTGCTGGAAAATCTGCACTGGATAATATATATCTTCGGGGCTTTCCTCATCTACACCGCCGGCAGACTGGCATTTAGAAGAGAGGAAGAGATTAAACCCGAAAGAAACCCCATCCTGCGGCTTTTCCGCCGTTTCGTGCCGCTGACGAAAAGATACCACGGGAACCGCTTCTTGATAAAGAGCAGGGGACACCTGCTGGCGACGCCGCTCCTGATGGTGCTGGTGGTCATCGAAACAACCGATATTGTGTTTGCGGTCGACTCCGTTCCGGCCGTCCTTTCGATAACGAACGATGCCTTTATCGTTTATACATCTAATATCTTCGCCGTGATGGGGCTGCGTTCCCTGTTTTTCGCGTTATCCGGCGTGATACAGCGGTTTTACTATCTCAACTACGGGCTTGCCGCGATTTTGGCTTTCCTGGGACTCAAGATGATAGTTCCGGATATTATTAACAGCATTAAACCGGATTTACACTTCGAAGTGCCCGTAGAGGCGTCACTCGGGGTGGTGGTGGGCATACTGGTGATATCGGCGCTGGCCTCGATTGTCCGGGGTAAAACCTCCGCGACCTGGGAAAAACGGGAGGAGTGATATGGAAGAGAATAAAGTGGTGAAAGGGGGGTGGGGAAAGAAAATCAGGGCCCAGTTCGTGACGGGTTTGCTGGTAGTCGTGCCCATCAGCGCCAGTATCCTGATACTCATCTGGGTCTTTACCAGCATCGACGATATCTTACAGCCCATCATTGAAGCTATCGCGGGGAGAAGAATCCCGGGGGTGGGGTTCGGGGTTACAGTGGTACTTATTTACCTCGCCGGGGTGTTAGCCAGGAACTTCATCGGCAAGAAGCTCATGAGTTACGGCAACTCGGTACTGATGAGAGTGCCGGTGCTACGCGGTCTTTACACCGGCATAAGGCAGATATTACGCACACTGGCAGCTCCTGATAAGGCCAATTTCATGCAGGTGGTGCTGGTGGAATTCCCCCGTAAAGAGATGTGGACGGTGGGCTTCGTCACCAAGGAAATAACCACGGAGACCGGCGAGAAATTCGTCAACGTGCTGATTCCCACGTCGCCAACGCCATGGTCGGGCTACTTCCAGATATTAAGAGAAGCGGATGTTATCCGGACGGAAATATCCGTGGAAGAAGCGGTTAAAATGGTTGTTTCCGGCGGTATGACTTCACCGGAAGGTCTACACAGCAAACTCAATTCATAGTTTCCGGAAACGCGCCCCTCATCCCTTCATCACTCCCCTTTTGAGCAGCTCATCGAAAGCGGCGAACCATTTTTCCTTAATCGTGTCATTCCAGGACGGGTCGAAGATCGGGAACTTATCCAGTAGTTTACCGTGCCAGGAGTTATTATCCAGTATTTCCTCCGCCAGTTGTGGAACTAATGCATTCCGTTTTGTCCTTACAGCACCTTTTTTCGCTGCCGTCTTTGTTCCAGTGCCGGAATGGTTCGCCCTGGTGCGTTTCGTGATAAAAGGCGAGATGGGCATACCGGCGTCGCCGGAGAGGGCGATAAAGAACTTGACGCATTTACGACTGACATCACCCTTCAACTGAAAGGCGTTATTAAAGACCTCCTCCAGCTGCGCGTAGGTGGCGCTCTCGATATCAAGATTGCTTTTCAGCACGAAGCTATAAGCCCGGGAGGTAACGTCGCGGAGGAACTGCGCGCGCGGTTCGCCGCGGGCGGTGACCAATGGCTTAAGCTGCTCGGTGGGCTTGCCGTTAACATCGATAAGGTCCAGGAAACGCAGGGCAGCCATAAGCTGGGTGCCGGTGCTGCCGGAAAGAAGATCGCCCCAGTAAGAGCGGTCGATGCGCGAGGGCAGGCGCTGCTGCAAGCGGTCGATAAAATTGCGGAAAGTGCGGTAAGAAACGTAAGG
>CAYXOZ010000036.1:2516-11878 GCA_964467135.1 uncultured Dehalococcoidaceae bacterium | reverse complement strand
ATTATTTGCTTGATGGTAGGAGTCTTTTTAGATCCCCTTTTTGAAATAACGATTCTCAAGATACATTTAATGGCCATTACTGTCTTTTTAGAACCAAATAATAAGCCCGTTAATGAGCGTGTAAGTCTCGTGCCTTTGCTGTGTGTTATACTTTTTGCAAAATCGAGCCTGATGGTGTCCCTTAAATGGCGTTATATGTCACGTTTTGCCCCTTATAATTCCTTTAAGTGACACTTAATGTAGCATTTTGCCACTAATAAACCTCTATAATCTACATTATTCGACCTTATTATACGTCGGAATAGCCCGCCGACAGAGCTTATTCAGGGTGAAATGGGGAATCCATCCAACTCTTCAGGGTTTTCTTCGGCGATGTATTGAGCGTCGTCAACCAATCGTCGTAAGCTGACCGGGGATCCGGAACTCGTCGGGATCTACACTTATCTTCCTGAACTCTTCTAGTAAGTATTTCAGCGTTTATAAACAAAAAGATGAATTGTGCAATTAATCTGAATGGATAAATGGAGAAATTGAGTAGGCCCAACCTTTTTCTAAAACAATGCTTTGTTTTCATTAATTAGTTTTATTGTGTTATATTCAGAGAAACCCCTCAATAACAACGGCAGATATATCAAAGGAGTTGACGATGAAAACGGTAAAAATCGATACAGGTTATGTTTCCGGTACAATAATCGGAGAACCGGGCAAGGAAGTGAATATTTATAGAGGCATTCCGTTTGCAGCGCCTCCGGTTGGGGACCTACGATGGAAACCTCCTCATCCTGCCGAACCATGGGACGGCATCCGCGAATGCACAAAATTCAGTCCTATCTCTCCTCAACCGGTCATTGGCAATATAACTGGAGAGATGCCTCAGAGTGAAGACTGCCTGTATCTGAATGTGCTTACCCCGGCCCGTGAACCTGATGAAAAACTGCCCGTCCTGGTCTGGATGCACGGAGGAGGCTATTCCATGGGCAGCGGGAACGATAAAATCTGGAATTACCACCGATTGCCACAATGCGGAGTCGTTGTTGTCACCTTAAATCACCGACTTGCTCCTATCGGTTTACTGGCGCATCCGGCTCTCTCCGAGGAATCTGGAACAGGGGTTTCAGGCAACTATTTATTCCTGGATCTGATAGCTTCTTTGGAATGGATACAGAAAAACATCGCTGTATTCGGCGGAGACCCGAATAATGTTACCATTTTCGGCGAGTCCGGCGGCGGGGCGAAGGTTTCCATCATGATGGCCTCACCGCTTGCCAAAGGCTTGTTCCATCGGGCTATCTGCGAGAGTGGTACGTCCACGGCAATATTGCAGGGGATGAAACTGGCTGATATCGAATCTACCGGTAAGAAGCTGTTCAAGAAACTGGGGATAAGCTCGACAAAGAACGCTCTCGAAGAAGCTAGGAAGATACCTTTCGAGAAGATACTTAAAGCAAGCAGTGAAATGGAGACTCCGATGATTCCCGGCGAAAGGCCTTCGTTTATCTGGGATGCATCAATCGATGGCCACGTGATTCCGTCAAGCCCGGTTGAAAGCTTCTCAACGGGTTCCATAAATGCCGCCTCGCTCATTGTAACGGCGAACCTGGGTGAACTGACTGGTCCAGGACCGTTGGTTATGCCCTTTATAATACCTGCCTATGTAGATATGCTGGAGGCTGTCATACAGAAGGGTTACTCCGGATATGCCTGCATCTTCGACCAAGTACCGGCCGGCTGGAAAAAAGAAGGATGCGTCTCCGTGCATTCGATGGAACTACCTTACGTTTTCGGCGATTGGGATGATTCGACAGGATGGTGGAAGTCGGTGGGCATGCTCGCACAGCAATCCGGAGCCAAAACGATGAACCCTGGCCTTACTGAACATGACAGAACCGTCTCCGAAGCCATGATGAGTTTATGGTCGAGTTTCGCCAAAACAGGAAAACCCCAGGCTGAAGGTGTTCCAGGTTGGCCAGAATACTCGGTAAAAACCGACAATTATATTTATATCGGGGAAAAACTGGAAGTAAAATCCGGTTTTTCAAAGGTAGCTCAATAAAAACCGGAAAGAAAGTAAGAAAAATCAAAGGGCTTCGGTAGAACCGGAGTTCTTTAACATTCTATCGGTGGATGCCGAGAAGTCTTCGGTCTAAGGAAATTTCAAGACAGTCTGCAAGGTCGAACTCCCGAGTTTAACATATTCGATTACACAATCTGGACAATTGTTCAACATGAATTATCCTGTTACTACCTGAAAGAACCCTCCTCAAATCATCGCCCAGAATCTGGGGTGGGTAATATTATAACCATGGTATTTCCGAGGCGTGTTGTACCATTCGGCAAGGGTCATCCCCATCTCTTCCAATGGCATATCGAGCTTTCCGCCAGTTACTACTGGCGGCTCTTTACCATATTTGGCTACCATTTTATCAACATATAGCAGTTTACCCAGAGCCGGTGTGCCAGCATATTCCTTACGCCAATCAGAGCAGGGAGTGAGCCATACCGCGAAGGTTTCAGCGTAATCATCATCGGGATGTCTCTGGGCATACCATCCTGGTAGATGATGGACAAACCGGGTGCTAAAAAGGTCTAACTTATAATATTCTTCGTAAGGCAAAGAAAAGCGCCCGAAGAGCTTCCGCCATTCTCGCTTTTCATAGAGCTTGAACGCGTAGTTAAATGTGTGACCAGCCTCGTGTCGTAAAAGCATCATTATTGTCATATCATCTTCAACTTTGGATCCGGTCAGTTGGGTCTTGAGGCTACACAGTCTCGGGTCTACGAGGTAGAACGGAACGCCAATAACAGGAACTCTATCAGGACATCCCCAATCGTCGGATAGATAAATTTTTGGTTTGAAAAATATACCGGCCGTCTCCAACTCATTGTAGAGTTGGATAATTAGCTCTTCAATGTGTGTGGCTTCAATCCTCAGAGGTAGTTCGCTAATCTTCCGTGATAGCAGTGCTTGTTGTTCTTGATCCAACATCTCTTCATCCGGTTTTCTCGAAATTCCAATGAACCTGCAGCATTCTACCTGATTATATAATTTTGAGCGAGCTACTTAATATTCTTCATTCCAGAATAGGAAAAGTCAAGATAACGATTGCACAAATCCCTTTTAATACATACGCCTTTCGACAGGTTCGGATTGAACTTGAACTTACTCTGCCTTATAATGTATGACTGAATTGAAAAGCCCAGTGGTGCCTTCGCAGAAGATCCGGGCAGCGGTCCTTCGCAAGAAAGGCGGACCGCTGGAGATAGAATCCCTTGAGATGGAAGGCCCGCGCGATGACGAGGTCCTCGTCCGTGTCGTTGCCACTGGCATTTGCCGTACCGATATCGATATTATCGATGAATGGGACAATAAAGAGACACCCGCCGTTCTAGGACATGAAGGGGCGGGTGTGGTCGTTAAGGCCGGCAAGAACGTAAAAACCGTTTCCCCCGGCGATCATGTCATTCTCTCTTACCAGTCCTGTGGACACTGTCCTCAATGCCGGCGCGGGCACCCCTGGGAGTGCCGCTACCTCTACGAAGCAAATTTCGGCCTCAAACGACTAGATGGCAGCAATGCTTTGCAACGAAGCGGCGTACGCGGCCATTTCTTCGGTCAGTCGTCTTTCGCCACGCACTCTCTGGCAACCGAACGTAATATCGTTAAGATTACGCGAGCTCTTCCCCTGGACGTCCTGTCTCCGCTGGGGTGCGGTATTCAAACGGGAGCCGGCACGGTGATGAACACGCTGCGTGTTCCCAGAGGCGGCAGCATCGCTGTCTTCGGCACGGGGTCGGTCGGCCTGGCGGCGATCATAGCTGCGCGCATCGTCGGCGCCAATCCGGTCATCGGCGTCGATATCAATCCCGGCCGGCTCGAGCTCGCTCTTGAGCTGGGGGCCACCCACATCATCAACAATCGCGGGGAAGACGTTGCCTCACGTATCTCAGGTATTACCGGTGGCGGCGTCGATTACGTGCTGGAAATAACCGGCGACCCGGTCATGCTGCGGACGGCCACAGACGTGTTGAATCCACAAGGAACCGTGGCGCTGTTTACCGGTGAGAGCGGGCTGGGCCTGCTGTCGGAAGGTCGTAAGACCATCAGCGTGGTCCAGGGCAGCTCGGTGCCGCAGATTTTCATCCCCAGGCTGATAAAGCTCTATCAGTCAGGGCTTTTCCCCTTTGACCGCATCGAGAAATTTTATGACTTCGCCGATATCAACCAGGCCATTGCTGACGCCAAACGCGGCGATACCATCAAGCCTGTCCTTCGAGTAAATGAAGAGACATCTTCCCGGTAAACTAATATTCGGAAGAGTTCTATTTAAAAAACGAGGCGAAAAAATGATAGGGATAAAAATAGAAACAGACGTTCCCATACCTATGCGCGATGGCTTGAAACTTGCGGCCAACATTTACCGCCCTGGAAAGCCCGGACGATACCCGGTTATCATGGCTTTTACTGGTTTTGGTAAGGATGGTTTTTGGTCAGAAAAGCATTTTGGCTGGCAGGTAGCCTATGAGCCGGGTAGCCCAACCTTGACAGGGTCGATAACCTTCGAAGCTAATGACCCGGCTTTTTGGGTCCCCCATGAATACGTTGTGATGATCGTCGATCCGAGAGGCTTCGGTCGATCACCGGGACAGATGCAGACTGCCGACCTGGATGGTGCTGTAGGTGAGCACGCTTTGATCGGCCAAGGCATATGGGCTCGTGACATGTACGATACCATCGAGTGGGCTGGGACACAGAAGTGGAGTAACGGAAACATTGGGCTGAGCGGTGTGTCTATTCTTGGATTCTCTCAATGGCGAGTCGCTGGTTTAAATCCCCCGCATCTCAAGGCGATTAACCCCTGGGAAGCCATGACCGACTTTTACCGTGATGTCATGTTTCCAGGCGGTATACCGGAGACAAAATTCACCAGGCGAATCTCAAATTCAATGTCGGCCAGTAATCCTGCCTGGCCTGGGCCGGAAAAAGAAGAGCCGCCGGCACCGGTGGAGAAGGCAGAGGATGAATTCCTGGGGGACATCACGGTGCCCGCACTTATTTGCGGTACTTGGGCAGACCATGGCGTTCATAGCCGTGGTTCGTTCCGTGCTTTTAGAAAAATCTCCTCCAAACATAAGTGGCTTTACACTCACGGCCGCCAAAAATGGGCGGAATTTTATGCTTCGGAGGCACGAACGTACCGAAAACTGTTCTTCGACTATTTTCTAAAGGGCATTGACGACAGGATACTCAAAATACCTCGCGTAAGATTGGAAGTGCGGGAAACCCTTGAAAAGTATACCGTGCGCTGGGAAAACGAGTTCCCGTTGCTTCGAACGGAATATAAAAAACTATATCTTGATGCCACGGATGGCAAGCTGAAATTCGATAACAACTTACCGGAAAGCAAAGTCAAATACGACTCGGCCAATGGCAAGGCGGAATTTACTGTTCGCTTCGAAGAAGATACCGAGATAACCGGGTACTTAAGTTTGAAGGCATGGGTTTCCTCTGACGAATCGAATGATATGGATCTTTTCGTTACGCTACGAAAGCTCGATCGTGATGGAAATCAAGTCCTTTTCGATAACTGCCACGTACCTGGAAAATGGCCATTGGCGCTTGGCTGGTTACGCCTTTCTCACAGGGAGTTGGATGAAGAGAAGTCAACGCCCTGGGAACCTTACCTTAAATCGGTCGTCGGCTTTGGAGAAAAAGTCAAGGCCGGTGAGATTGTTCCGTGTGAAATCCCGATATTGCCCACCAGCACCCTGTTCCGGAAAGGTGAGTCCCTGAAACTGGATATCTCAGGAATATATCGAGGTGGAGAGAATATCGAAGTACCCTTTGGACACAGTGAAACCGTTAACAAAGGTATGCATTCTATTTATACAGGCGGAAAATACGATTCTCATCTTCTGGTACCTTTGGTGCCATGCGATAAGGAAGGACAAGGCGATATAACGTAGGGTAAGTCTCTAGAATCAAGCCGGAGCTCGTGTTCAGGTAGTTATTTTCAGGTCTTTTAGATGTGGCGAAAGTCGAGTCGCAGTTTACAATGCTGCGAAGGACAGGGGGACTGTATCAGCGAGATGATCGATGAACGTGTTGATCACATACGCCAATCTCGTGTAGGCAACGATTGGCTTCCCAAGCTTGGGGGGATGGTCATGTTGTTCTTAAACAAAATGACGAAATGTGTGATGAGTCACATTTCCACAACGCTATTTTGACTGTGACGTAAGAAGTGGTATCACTGCTGGGGGCAGGTCACTCTCAACTTACCGCTGCTGCAAGATGATGATTTGGTTTTTTCTCACTCCGATGGACAGCCATTATTGCCCGATAGCATCACCCAGGCCTGGCGTCGTATTGCGCGCCAAGCCGGGCTTGAAGGAATAAGGCTACACGATGCGCGTCATACCCACGCCAGCTTTATGCTGAAGGTAGGCACACACCCTAAAATAGTACAGGAACGTTTAGGACACGCCAGTATACAGGTAACGCTTGATACCTATTCACATGTAGCGCCCGGGCTGCAACAGGCGGCAGCTGACCGCTTTGATGAAATATTTCTGCCGGCGCGAGAAGTAGAAGAAAAAGAAATATAATTAGTAGCAAATTAGTAGCAAAAACGAAAAAGCCCTTGTTGGTGATATGATCTCAAGGGCTTTTTTAGCTTCAATATTTGGTGGACCCGGGGGGATTCGAACCCCCTACCTTTTGACTGCCAGTCAAACGTTCTCCCAAGTGAACTACGGGCCCGCGTGCATTATTAATTTAGCATAAAATTAAGACTACTGGCAAGCTTCATGCCCGCCCCTGAATTTATACGACTTTTTTATGCTGGTTATACGCTTTTTTATGCCCTGTTTACATCTTGCGTGGTATTATTTAACCGTTAATCAAGTTGTTCCCCAGCTTGATAATGGCCCAGGAGAAGGGGCCGGGTCAGTCCTCAAAATACTTGAGGATTTATCCGGCCCCTTCTCTTTTTCGTTGCCCCCCCGACCGCAAATGAGTTAATATTAATAGGTAACGCTCCCGGAAAGGAATGTCCTCATGAAGAATCACGTAATCTTGGCGTTGATGGCAGTTTTAACGTTAACCATGTTAGGCCTCACGGCCGTTTCTTGCTCGTCGTCCGGGTCCGGCGACGAGTGGGTGCAGCTACCGACTGAGATTAAAGGAGATAAAGTGTTGCAGTGGAAAGAGCCCCCCAAAATGATGATTGATACCAATAAACAGTACCGCGCTATCATGGAAACGGAACACGGCAAGATGGTTCTGGAGCTTTTTGCCAAAGACGTGCCGAAAACGGTCAATAACTTCGTTTTCCTGGCGACGCAGGGCTACTATGACAACACCACTTTCCATCGGGTCCTCGCCGATTTCATGGCGCAGGGCG
This sequence comes from uncultured Dehalococcoidaceae bacterium, assembly GCA_964467135.1. Taxonomy (GTDB): domain Bacteria; phylum Chloroflexota; class Dehalococcoidia; order Dehalococcoidales; family RBG-16-60-22; genus JBFYTX01. The sequence continues at coordinate 4,475 of CAYXOZ010000036.1, read as the reverse complement.
GCGACCCCACCGGCACCGGCTCGGGCGGCCCCGGCTATGGCTTTGCTAATGAAATTACTTCCCACAAGCACGTAGTCGGCTCTCTTTCCATGGCGAATACCGGCCTTCCCAATTCCAACGGCTCGCAGTTCTTCATTACTTTCGTGGCGACCCCTTGGCTGGACGGGAAGCATTCGGTTTTTGGTCAGCTTATCGAGGGTACGGACGTTTTGAAGCAAATCCGGCTGCGCGACCCCGGTAATAATCCGCAATACCCGGGTGATAAGCTGCTGAGTGTCAAAATCGAGGTAAAGGGCTAGACTTAAAGCTCTATGCCGATTGCCCGGAAAATGCCCTTGAGTCCCCAGTAGCCGGCGTAGACGACGGTCATGCACTTGATTATCTTGCCGACGAGTACGATGGCGATATATTTTTTCAGTCCGAAGTGCAGCGCCCCGCAGGCAAATGCGGCGGGGTAGAAAAACGGGTTAACGATAGACGTCACCGCGAATAGCGTTATCGCGCCTCGCCGTTCCATCAGGTCGAGCATCCGCTCGTAGGCTTTTTGAATTTTACCGTGTTTGCTGCTGCTGATGGCCCTGCCGGCCCCGTGGCCGGTCATGTAGATGGTCAGCGCCCCCACGAGCTCGCCCAGCGCCGCGGATATCGCGACGAGCCACGGGTAAGGCATGACCCCTCCCAGCGCGAAGACTATCGCCAGCATGGGTACCGGGATGACGATGGTCGCCCCGCCCAGGATGCTGATAAGGAACGCCCCCACATACCCGTATTGCTGCATCTCTTTTACTTTCTCGTCAAAGAGGATGATGGCGGCGGCCATTAACAGCGTTAGTATCACGCCGATGATGCCCAGGGTATACGCCATACGCGCCGACTTTTTAACGGGCTGTTTCTCTTCGGCGTAGCTGGCGGTCTCGCAGATTTCTTTCGCGTCGGACGTTTGTTTGTCCATGGTGTGAATACATTATACACGCACGAGCGTACTCAGTCTACCTGCCTTTCTCAAGGAAGGGGCGTTTAAGAGGGGGCATAGCCCCCTCTCTCTTTACCTCCCCTCTCCGGCTAAGAGGACAAGGGTTTGAATATTGTTGCTAGCAGGAGAGGGGATTAAGGGGTGAGGTATAATCCTTCAAACGAGTGCCAGGCACTGCACGATTCAGAGTATAATTATGAATATATATGTTATTATTACCTGAGCTTGGCAACTCAAATCAAGAGTAGCCGACCTCTTTTTCCGTATAATCCCTATTGGAAGGGAGGTGAGACAGGTGTTTGAATGGAATATGAGCGTGCAGAAAATGCTCGACTGCGTTGAGGAAAACCTGACCGGCCCCCTGACGCTGGAGATGCTGGCATCGCGTTTGAACTATTCGCCTTTCTATTGCACCCGCCAGTTTCATAAGTACGCGGGGATATCACTGCGTAACTATATCCGGCTGCGCAAGGTCAGTTCCGCCGTTATCGATTTGCGGGATACCGGTGAACGTATTATCGATATCGCCGTTAAATACGGCTTTTCTTCGCAGGAGGCTTTCACGCGCTCGTTCAAGAGGGCTTACGGCATGACCCCCAACGAATACCGCCGGATGCCCCGGCCGTTGCCCCTCCTCGTCAAACGCAATGTCTTCAACCCTTACTATTTGGGATTAATGGAGATGAATGTGAAAGAAGATTTAAGCAAAAACATCACGGTCAGCATCCAGGTCCTTCCGGCTCACAAGTTTATCGGCATACGCTACTTGGACGCCGATGGCTACATGGACTTCTGGAAGAAAGATGAAGAGAAGTACCGCCGCGATCGCTGTGATGAGGTCGATGGCATCCTCTCGAGTATCAAGAGCTTTAACGGCATCGTCGGCGCCTGGGTTTATCAGAACGGAAAGCGCGGCTACATGTACGGCGTCGAAGTCCCGCCGGGCTATGCCAGCAAGATACCGGAGGGCATGGACTGTATCTCCG
>CAYXOZ010000036.1:0-2416 GCA_964467135.1 uncultured Dehalococcoidaceae bacterium | reverse complement strand
GAAGTCCCGCCGGGCTATGCCAGCAAGATACCGGAGGGCATGGACTGTATCTCCGTTCCAGAGACCCCTTATGCTGTGTTTCGCCACCCGCCCTATGACTTCGCCGCTCAGGAGATGGCGATTCATGAGGCCCTGAAAAAGTTCATCGCCGGCTGGGACCCCGCCAAACACGGTTATGCCTGGCGTGACGACCTCCCTACTTACCAGCGCCACAATCCCCCGAAGTTCGGTCAGGCATGGGTTAAGCCTTTGAAAAAGCTCGGGTAACAAAAAGGGGTTATCTTTTCATGTGGCCTAGGTGGTAACCTCACCCCTTGATCCCCTATCCAGCCGATATCAACGCTAAATAGCGGGGTTTTTCTGGCTGGAGAGGGGAGTGTAGAAGAGAGGGGGCGAAGCCCCCTCTAAAAATTTCTTCCCCCTTTCAAACAAGACAAAAATTCTAATTAACTAATATTGCTGTTTGAGAGGGGGACAAAGGGGGTGAGTTAGAAAATTATACTGAAACAAAAAAGGGGGGATGTTTAGCGTCCCCCCTTGACTCCTCTCAGGTTTTATCAGGCGGCAGCTTTGGCCGCCGTCTTGCTCTTAAACGTCAGATTGCCTTCTTTGTTGACGTCTATCTTGACGACCTCGCCTTCTTTAAGTTCGCCCCTCAATAGCTGGCTGGATAATGGGTTTTCGATCTGGCGCTCGATGACTCGGCGCAGCGGCCGCGCCCCGAATACCGGGTCGTACCCTTCTTTGGCCAGCCACGCTTTCGCTTTCTCCGTCAGCTCGATGCTCACCTTGTGCTCGCTGAGACGCTTTTGCAGGTCTTTGAGCATCAGGTTGACGATACTCTTGAGTTGCTCCTCGCTGAGCTCGTGGAAAACGATGATATCGTCCAGCCGGTTGAGGAACTCCGGTCGGAAGAGCTTTTTAACCTCTTCGTTGACCTTTTTCTTCATGTCCTCGTATCTCTGGTTTTGTGTCGTGGTCGTTTCCCGGCGCGTGGCGAAGCCGAGCTGGCTCTCGCGCTTTATCACGTCCGCGCCGGCGTTGCTGGTCATGACGATAACCGTGTTCTTGAAGTTGACCGTCCGACCGTGCCCGTCCGTCAGCCGCCCGTCGTCCATCACTTGAAGAAGGGTGTTGAACACTTTAGGGTGCGCCTTCTCGATTTCGTCGAGGAGAATGATGCTGTACGGTCGGCGCCGTATCGCCTCGGTGAGCTGTCCGCCCTCGTCGTAGCCGACGTACCCCGGCGGCGCCCCGATGAGCCGCGCCGTGGTATGCTCTTCCTGGTATTCGGACATGTCCAGTCGTATGGTGGCGTTCTCGTCGCCGAACAGGAACCAGGCGAGCGTGCGCACCATCTCCGTCTTGCCGACCCCCGTCGGACCGAGGAAGAGAAAGCTCCCGATGGGCCGCTTGGGGTCGGTGAGTCCGGCCCGACTTCTCCTGATGGCTTCGGATATCGCCGTCACGGCTTCCTCCTGGTCAATGAGCCTCTCGTGGATCTTTTCCTCCATGTGGAGGAATTTCTCCTTCTCACCCTCGACCATCTGGGAAACAGGGATGCCCGTCCAGCTGGAGATAAGCTGAGCAATGTGTTCCTCGTTAACTTCTTCGCTAATTTTTTCTTTTTTGAGTCGTTCACTCTTGGCAGCCTGGTATTCCGGTTCCAGCTTTAGTCTTTCCGCCTTGAGTTTGGCGACCTGTTCATAGTCCTGGCGCTGTGTCGCCGCTTCTTCTTCATTGGCGAGCTGCTGGATGCGCTGTTCCATTTCCTTTTCTTCCGGCGTGGCGCTTTCGGTATCGATGCGCAGCTTGCTGGCCGCCTCATCTATCAGGTCGATGGCTTTGTCCGGCAGGTGCCGGTCGGCTATATAGCGCTGGCTGAGTCGTGCCGCAGCTTCAAGGGCGGCGTCCGTTATCTTTATCTTGTGGTGCGCCTCGTACCTGGGCCGCAGTCCTTTGAGGATTTCTATGGTGTCTTCGATGCTGGGCTCCTCGATGAAGACCGGCTGGAAGCGCCTTTCCAGTGCTTTGTCTTTTTCGATGTGCTTGCGGTATTCGTCGAGCGTCGTGGCGCCCACGCACTGTAGCTCTCCGTGCGCCAGTGCCGGTTTGAGCATGTTGCTGGCGTCTATCGAGCCTTCGGCGGCGCCCGCCCCGACGACTGTATGTATTTCATCGATAAATAGGATTATTTCTTTCTTGGACTCTTTGACTTCGTCCATGACCGCTTTGAGTCTTTCCTCGAACTCCCCCCTGAACTTGCTGCCGGCCACCAGCGCGCCCATGTCCAGGGCGATTACTTTACGTCCTTTGAGGGAGTCTGGCACGTCGTCGGCGGCAATTTTTTGCGCCAGCCCCTCGGCGATGGCGGTCTTGCCCACGCCGGCCTCGCCGACGATGACCGGGTTGTTCT
>CAYXOZ010000035.1:6947-11914 GCA_964467135.1 uncultured Dehalococcoidaceae bacterium | reverse complement strand
GTCAGGCGGCTTTCTTCGAAGGTCTTTCATCGCAGGTAAGCTGGCATACCACGCAATTGCCGTCGCAGGGCTCGACGTGGATGGTGACGTCCGTGCGGAGGAGTCGATTTTTCATGTCTTTTTCAAGGTGGTCGCACATGCGGTGCGCTTCCTCGATACTGACCTGCTTCGGCATGACCAGATGAAGGTCGATATAGCGCTGGGAGCCCGCTTTACGGGTGCGCAACTTATGGAAACTCACCACTTCCCCGCCGAAATGCTCGGCGATGGCCTGCCGGATATTTTTCTCCTCGTCCTCAGGCAACTTGACATCGACAAGCTCATGGAAAGCCATCCAGCCGACACGATAAGTAGCCCTGAGAATTAACACCACCACGAGAAGCGCCAAAATGGGGTCGATAATCGTCAGATTATTCCAGATACTGACAACGGCCAGCCCGATAAGTACGCCCCCCGTAGAATAGACGTCACTGCGGATATTATTGGCGTTGGCCTCCAACGCCGTGGAGCCGGTAGTCCTGGCTACTTTGAACAAGTGGCGTGACAGCAGGAAACTGGTCACCGTGGAAACCAGCATAACGGCAACGCCGGCCGGGGCATACGCTACGCCGGTGCCTTCGATAATACGCCGGATAGCGGAATACGCTATAGCCGCCGAAGCCCCCAGAAGCAATACCGCCTGTATCCCCGCGGCAATAGCTTCTGCCTTCCCGTGGCCAAAAGGGTGTTCCCGGTCAGCCGGTTTGGCGGAGTAGCCCACGGTAAGAAAAGTGACAATGACGGCGAAGATATCGAGAGAGCTGTCTACAGCCTGAGCCCAGATACTGATACTGCCGGTGACTACCCCCACGATTACCTTGAGAGCGAACAGTCCGAGGACAGTAGCGAGTAAAAGTTTAGCCGCAGCGGAAGGTGTGGAAAACACGGGACCTACCTCGCTTTGGCGGGGGCCGCCGGTGACGGCTTGCGGCCAACGAACCTGCCCCACTCGTTCTTGTCCCAGACCACCAGCAACCCGGGCGCCACGAAAAGGGAGTCGAACGTGCCGGCGATAAGTCCGATGAGCAGGACAATGACGAAGTTCTGGATGGTACCGCCGATGAACAGCAACAGGGCCACCAGGGTGATTAAAATGGTGAAGCTCGTATTAAACGAACGACTCAGCGTCTCTATCTGGCTCCGGTTGACCACAACCTCGAAGTCCGCGCTGACGCCCAGCCTCTGGTTCTCCCGCATCCTATCAAAGACGACGATGGTGTTGTCCAGGCTGACGCCCACGATACCCAGAATGCCGGTGATGAACATCAGGTTCATCTCCCAGCCGAATATCCGCCCGAAAAGCGAGAAAAGCCCTACCGTCACCAGGATATCGTGGAAGAGGGCGATGGTGAAGCACGTCCCCCAGCGGAAAGGATTGGGCATTTTACGGAAAGCCCAGGTAACGTAAAGCAGCATACCGACCATCGCGATAATGACGGCGATAAGGGCGTTGCGGGCGGTCTCCTGGGCGACCATAGGAGACACCGAACTGAACTGGGCTTCGGAGATGGCGCCGAAACGAGCCGTCAGCCCCGCCTCCAGTTGGGCCTTGGCGTCTTCGCTCAGCTCGCCGGTGCGGATAAGGTAATCCGCGTCGCCGACCTTCTGAACGATAGCATCCGGGTAACCGAGGTCGGCCACAGCCTGCTGAAAATCAGTGTAGTCGACGGCCGTATCCAATCTAACCGTAAGCAAGGAACCGCTGCTGAACTCAATGCTCGGTTTGAGTCCGAACGCCACCAGCGAAACGATAGCGATAAGGATGAAAACGCCGGAAATAAGAAAGAACCAGAACCTTTTACCGATGATATCAAGCATTATTTCTTGCCTCCGGTTACCGAAAATAGCCAGCTCTTTTTGGCCAGGCTGCTGCCGGTCAGCATTCTCAGGAGGGTACGCGTTACCGTGACCGCCGTGAACATGCTAACCACCGCGCCGATGAAAAGGGTAATGGCAAAGCCGGTGACGGCGGCGTTGTGCATGGCCGACGAGCCCAGCCAGAAGAGGATGATGCAGGCGATAAACGTGGTGACGTTGCTGTCCCAGATGGCCGTCCAGGCACGGTGGAAACCGGCCTCTATAGCGGCCCCCAGTGTCCGCCCCGTGCGTAACTCTTCCTTCATCCTCTCGAAGATAAGCACGTTGGCATCCACCGCGATACCCATGGAAACGATAATCCCGCCGATGCCGCCCAGGCTCAACGTGATGGGCCACAGTTTACATATCGTCAGGGTCAGGGTGGCATAGAAAATCAGCGCCAGGCTGGCCATGAGGCCGGGCAGGCGGTAGTAAGCAGTCATGAATATCATGACCAGCAGAAGACCGATAAGACCGGCTTTCCAGCTCAAATTGATGAACTCGGCCCCCAGGGTAGCGGAGACCTTCTCCTGGAAAAGCGGTGGTTTCTGGAGCTGCACCGGCAGAGCGCCGGACTTCAACAAATTGGCAAGCTCTTCCGCCTGCGCCATGGTGAAACTACCGGAAATCACGCCGCTGCCGAAAAAGGCCTGAGCGCGCACCCGCGGCGCCGAGATAAGGTTACTATCCAGGAAGATACCCAGAGCGTGGGACAACGACTGGTCCGTGGGGTCGTAAAGTCGCGCGGCAATCTGGTCGAAAATGACCGTCCCTTCAGCGTTCCACTTGATATCCACCTGCGGTTCCGTACCGAGGCTGCCGCCGAGGTCAGGCTGGGCATCGGAAAGGAGGCTGCCGGTGAGCGGCAGGCCTTCGGTGCCCCGCGAGGGAATCCAGGACGCGTCGTTTCCATACTGCTGAAGTGTAGCGTTGTCCACGACGTTTCCGTTGATATCCGTGAATTTCAGGCCGCTCTCATCCCGGGACAAGAAAGCCACCAGCTTGCCGTACTCTTTGCCCTCCCCCGCCTCATTAACAAAGATGCGGGGCTGCGTCTCCGTTTTATTAAAGAAATCCGTCACGGCACCGGCCAGGTAATCCTTAAGATAGACCAGCCCGCCGGTCGCATTTTTTTCCACCTCCCGGAACTCCAGGAAGCCGGTCTGTTCGATTAATTTCCGGGCGGCATCCGTATCGGTAAAGCCGGGGAGCTGAATCAGGAGCCGGTCTTCGCCGAGCTTTTGAATCACGGGCTCGGTCACGCCGAAGGCATCGATACGTTTCTCGATGGTAAGCTGGACGCGTTCCATGGCGGCGGACTTATCCGCGCCCGTGGCGTTCGCGGAAAGCTGGGCCTGGTAGACCAGGTGCACGCCGCCCACGAGGTCCAGCCCCAGGCGCATCCCCTGGCGACCGAACCTTTCTCCGTCAACCGGAATGATAGTCCAGAGGGTAAAAGCGAAAATTACCAGTATGATGAGAAACACTATGCCATTTCTTCGAGCCATATTCAGTCCTTCAATCGATTCTTTCCGGAGTTACCGGCGCTCTCGAGCCAGCGGGCGACGTACTCAAGCGCCTCTTTTTTATCGGTGACTTCCCCGGCGGCCTGCGCCTCCCTGACGGCTTCCAGCAGCCCGCCGATTTGAGGTCCGGGGGCGAGGCCGAAAGCGCGCATAATATCGTTACCATCGATAATTTTCAGCGGCGCGGACGCACCGGCTTCTTCGAAATGCCGGTCCAGGACATGACGGGTGATGCGGGTATGCTCCTGCCACTGCTCACTGTCCAGGGCGGAACCCCGGGCGGCAAGGTGGTCGGCCAGGGAGAGGAAAAGGATATCGATGCCGGTCTCGCCGGTGTCACGGAAGTAGCGGTAGACGGCGCGGGGGGTAGGCATACCTTCGTGGCTCATCTGCGTGGGCCTCAGGTGATATTTAACCAGGAGCTCAACGTATTGTGTCTCGCGGTTGCTGAAGCGAAGTCGCGCCATGATAGCGACAGCGGCGGCGGCGCCTTCCTCAGGATGCCCCAGAAAGCGCGTCCGCCCGTCCGCGTCGATGGACCTGGTCTGCGGCTTGGCGATGTCGTGGAGGAGCGCCGCCAGCTTGAGCAGCGACCGCCTCGTACTGCCGCGGCTTATCTCTTCATCGAAATGTGCTTTAAGTCTTTCCGACCAGGGGACGGCGTCCAGGACATCCGGGCCCGCATGTTCCCAGTCGGCCTCACGCAGGAGGAACTCGACCGCGCCGACCGTTTGTATGGAATGCTGGAAAACGTCCCAGACGTGCATGCGGGGCTGGTCGACGCCGCGGGAGGGCGCTAGCTCCGGTATCAAAGCGGTGAGCAGACCCAGCTTATCGAGGTAGGCCAGACGCGCGGCGGCGCCGGGCAGCGCCAGCAGGCGCAAAAGCTCTTCCCTGACCCTCTCACCGGGGACGCGAGCGATGAGCGCGCTATGGCGGCGAATAAGCGACTCCGTGACAGTATCGATAGTAAAGCCGAGCTCGGCAGCGAGGCGCACCGCCCGCAGCAGGCGGACGGGATCAGATTTGAAAACGTTATCACTGACTACCCGGACGGTCTTTGCCTGGAGGTCGTCCCGACCGTGGAACGGGTCGAGAAGATTTTCCAGGTCGAAGGCTTTATCGAGCTCAAACGCCATGGCGTCGATAGTAAAATCGCGGCGGGCCAGGTCCTGGTCGATATTGCCCTGGAGAGTGGTAAAATCAATCTGCCATTTTTCACCCGGCAGGACCACCCGCCCCACTCCATTATCTTCATCGAGGGGGACATACTTGCCGTCAAGCTCCCGCGCCAGGCCGGCGGCGACTTTTAAGGCATCGGCGGCGACGGCGATATCTATATCGATGGTGTCCCGGCCCAGCAGCAAGTCCCGCACGAAACCGCCGACAAGGTACGACTTGACCCCTTCTCTGGCGAGGTAGCGGCTGATTTGGGTCAGGAGCCGGGATGCATCGGGTTTGACGGCCGGTATTATGTCTTCCATGGTCGCAAAAGGCATCTTTTAAACTATACTATCACGAGCCGAATTTATCAAGTTACACGAA
>CAYXOZ010000035.1:3303-6847 GCA_964467135.1 uncultured Dehalococcoidaceae bacterium | reverse complement strand
CAACTCAATTTAGAAAAGCTCAAAGGCGAGCCCTGGCGGTTCGGGAAGGACTTTCTCTGGGGCAGCGCCACGGCGGCCCACCAGGTGGAAGGCTCATGCACCAACAACAACTGGTATCAATTCGAGAGCGCCACGGATGAGCAGGGACGACCCTGCATCATGAACGCCCAGCGGGCGGGAGTCTGCTGCGACCACTGGAACCGCTATAAAGAGGACATCCGGCTCATGAAGGAAATTTCCTTAAACGCCTACCGCTTCTCGGTGGAATGGAGCAAGATAGAGCCCGAACCGGGCAGGTACGACGAAGCGGCGCTCGACCACTATGAAGCGGTCGTCGACGAACTAAAGAAAAACGGCATCGAGCCGATGATTACATTGCACCACTTTACCGACCCCATCTGGTTCGGGGAAAAAGGGGCGTTCCTCGAGGAAAACTCGCCGGAGATATTCGCCAATTTCGTGGAAAAGGTCGTACGGCGACTGGGAAAAAAAGTAAAGCTTTGGGGCACCATCAACGAGCCGACGGTCTACGCGACACAGGGGTATCAAAAAGGGCGATTCCCGCCGGCCCTGAAAGACCCCAAAAAGGTCAGCACCGTGCTGCTGAACCTATACAGAGCGCATACCGCGGCGTACCAGCGTATTAAAAAGGTCGAGCCGACCGCCCAGGTAGGGCTGGTGGCGGCGATACTCCAATACGAACCTGCCCGCCGGTGGCACCCCCTGGACGTCATGCAGTCGCGCGCCCTCAACCGCGGTCTCAACGAGTCGCACCTCACGTGGCTGGTCGACGGGGTTTTCAATCTGGCCATACCCGATGCCAGAAAGCTGTCTTACCGGAGCCAGGTAAAAGAAGCGTTCGACTTCTTCGGGCTCAACTATTACTCCCGTTTTCACCACAAGTTCACGTTCAGGAAAAAAGACATTCCCGAAATCCCTAAGGTCCCCCCGGAAAAACTCACGGACATGCAGTGGGAAATTTACCCGGAAGGACTCTACGGCGCGCTCAAAATGATAACCCGGTATACGTCAAAGCCGATTTATATCACTGAAAACGGCATCGCCGACGACAGCGACACCAAGAGGGCCGGCTTCATCGAAGACCATTTACGCGTCCTGAATAAAGCGGTGGCCGAAGGCATGAACGTAAAAGGCTATTTCTACTGGTCGCTGCTCGATAACTTCGAGTGGGCTTTCGGATTTGAAAGGCGTTTCGGCCTTTATCACGTCGATTTTGCCACACTCAAACGGACGTTAAGGGCGGGAAGCCTCAAATACCCGGAGATAATCCAGAAAAGCCGCGGCTAAAAATCCGGCACCGCGGGGGTGGTCTTCTTGTGGAGGCTGGCGGCTTTCCGAAACTCTATCCGGCTTTTGAACTCATCCGGCGCGGCGCCGGTCACCAGGTAGCGGTCGAGGGCTTCGTAGGTAAAGCCCATTTCACCTTCGTCCGTCTGGCCCTCCCACAGTCCCGCCGACGGCGGTTTATCGATGATTTCCCGGGGGATTTCCAGATAACGGGCCAGCTCCCTCACCTCTTTTTTGACCAGGTTCCCCAGCGGCAGGATATCCACGCCGCCGTCGCCATACTTGGTAAAATAGCCGATAGTGATTTCGCTGCGGTTGCCGGAACCGGCTACCAGATATTTCGTCTGGTTGGCGATATAATAGAGGGTGAGCATTCTCAGCCTGGATTTGAGATTAGCCCGGGCCAGTCGCGCCGCGGCCGGTTCCGGCTTAAAGTCCGGCAAAACGTAGAGCAGGGCATCGTAAACAGCGTTGAGGGCGACCGTTTTCGTGGGAATCTCGAACTGCCGGGCGACGGTCTCGGCATGGTCTTTATCCTCGTTGACGCTGTAACAGGGCATAATCATACCGAGTATATTCTGGGGGAAAGCCTTCTTACACAGCACAGCCAGCACCGACGAGTCGACACCGCCGCTCATCCCGAACACGACCCCGCGACAACCGGCCGCTCTGACCCTGTCCTGTATCCAGGCCGTCAGTATACGGACCCGTTCTTCCTTATTCATGCCGTCTCCTTCGCTTGCTCCTTTGTGGTATCTTTATAACAGTAGTATACCGGCAAAAAACCAGAACGTCAAAGGATTTTAGTGTCTGCCGCCGATATAGTTCTTAAAGATGCGCGCGTATTGACCATGGACCCCGCCCGGCCGGTCGCCGAGCTGGTGGCCGTCACCGGCGATACCATTACATACGCCGGGGGCAATAAAGACCTGGAATCTTTAATCGGCCGCGGAACGAAGGTCATCGATTGCCGCGGACGGACAGTAATGCCCGGTTTTAACGACGCCCACATTCACCTTTTTTCCCTGGTACGAAAACTCCTCAGCATCGACCTCAGCCCGGCAAACGTGCGCTCCATCGATGACATTAAAGAAAAAATCCGTGAAAAAGCCCGGAACACGCCGCGCGGGACATGGATAAGCGGCACCGACTACAACGAGTTTTACCTGGCGGAGAAGCGCTGCCCCAACCGCCGGGACCTGGACGAGGCGGCCCCCGACCACCCGGTCGTCCTGAGCCACCGTTCCCTGCACGCCTGCGTGCTGAACAGCGCGGCGCTGACGCTGGCAGGCATTACCGGAGACACGGAAGAACCCCCCGGTGCCCGCATCGAGCGCGACCTGGCCACCGGCGAGCCCAACGGCATACTGACCGGAATGCTCGGCTCAATCCGCAGTCGGGTCATGCCGCCCTTAACAGACAAAGAGCTTAAAGAGGGCGTAGCCCTGGCCGACCGGCTCTTTCTCGCGATGGGGATAACGTCCGTGCAGGACGCCACCGTCAGCAACGACCTCGAGCGCTGGGAGACGGTGTGCGGGTTCGTGCTCAACGAACAACTGAGAAGTCGCGTAACGCTGATGGCCGGCGCGCCTTACTGGCGCGATTTTCAAAAGGCAGGTCTAACGACCGGCTCCGGGGACAACCTGATGCGACTGGGCGCGGTAAAAATCATGCTGGAGGAGAAGCCCGACCAGGCGAAGGTCAATGAACTGGCGCTGGAGGTCCACCGCGCCGGCTTTCAACTGGCGTTTCACGCCGTAGCGGAGAGCACCGTGGCCGCCGCCGTCACCGCCCTGGAGTATGCCGACACACATGAACCCGTGAAGGGCAGTCGCCACCGCATCGAGCACGGCGGCGAATGCCCGCCGAAACTCCTGGAGCGCATTAAAAAGCTGGGGGCAGTCATCGTGACGCAGCCCCCGTTCATCTATGCCAGCGGCGAGCGCTACCTGGCGACGGTCGCGGAAAGCCAGCAGCCGTGGCTCTACCGCATAAAGTCGCCATTGGAAAGGGGTGTGATAGTAGCGGGCAGCTCGGATGCACCGGTCGGGCCCATAAACCCTCTAGTGGGCATTTACGCGGCGGTCACCCGCCGGGCGGAGTCCGGCCAGGCGCTACTACCGGAGGAAGCCATACCGCCCTTCGAAGCACTAAAGCTTTATACCGTCAACGCGGCGTACGCCGCTTTTGAAGAGAATATCAAGGGGTCGATAGCGGCTGGCAAACTGGCGGACAT
>CAYXOZ010000035.1:0-3203 GCA_964467135.1 uncultured Dehalococcoidaceae bacterium | reverse complement strand
AATGAGATTGCCACGTCGTCCCGATGTAATCGGGACTCCTCGCAATGACATTCTGGAACTAGGTCGAACCGATAGCCGTGGCGGTGGCGTACTCGCGGGAGTGAGCAAGGCTGACATCAATCTCTTTAATGCCCAGCTTTTCCGCCTGTTTTTGCGCCCGCCCGTTGAGCTTTATCAGGGGCTTACCGCTGGGGAGGTAAAGCGTCTCGATTTCCCGCCAGGCCACGCCGCGGTTCCCCGTGCCCAGCATTTTCATGACCGCTTCTTTGCTGGCAAAGCTGGCCGCCAGCGAGTGGGCGTGGTGGCCGTAGATGCGAAGCTCAGCTTTAGTGTAAACCCGATTAAGAAAACGGTCGCCGAAACGGCTGATGCTCCGCCGAACCCGGTCAATTTCGATGATGTCCGTGCCGATATGGTGCTGCATATCGCCTATTTTATACCCTTTTTAGTCTCGGCGAGAAGTGAGGCAATCAGCTTTTTCAAGAGTCGCTGCGGGGGCTTATCGAGGAGGGAGGTATAGAGGGGGGTCAAAGATATATTGCCTTGCACGACAGCCTGAATATCCGTGCCCTCGCTATCGGAGCCGGCGAGTCTTTCCCGTACCAGCCGGTACTGCTTTACAGCATCCAGGACTTCTTCCATGACGGTATTAATATGGCTGGAGCGCGCGAGGCGGGTAAGCTCGATACTCTTTATCCTGTCCAGCGGCAGGTCCGGCACATTCATATTAAGGAAAATCCGCGGGAAATTTTCCGCCGCCATTCTACGAACCAGAGCGGCGGCGACCCGGGCGCCGGCATCCATACTGGGCTGGCTGTATTTGAATGCCGAAGAAGAAACCGATAACGCGGGCAAGCCGCGGGTATAGCCTTGCATAGCAGCGCCGACCGTACCGGAGATAAACACGTCTTCTCCGTAATTCGGGCCGGGGTTGATACCGGCCACAATCATGTTAACATCCGGCACGAGCTTGCCGTGGCCGATGATGACACAATCGCTGGGCGTACCGTCCGTCTTATACGCGGTCACGCCCTTGATGGGCGGGGTAATTTCCTCGATGCGGAGGGGCCGGAAAAGCGAAACCGCCGTGCCGATGGCGCTCTTTTCCTCGTCCGGGGCAACCACGGTAACATCGGCAATGTCCCGCAGCTCCCGCGCCAGCGCCCAAAGCCCTTCGGCCTTAATGCCGTCGTCGTTAGTGATGATTATTTTCATGGAATTTCTTTTACGCCTGTAGTTTATCACGTAGAAGAGAGGTACGGCAAAACTGAAGTCATAGCTAAGCAGAAATGCTTATTTACTCAATACCGACTAATATGGTAATATCATCTAGCATATTTGATTGGTTTGGATATTGACCGTTGATGTTGATAGTCACCTGCGTCAAACAGGTACCGGACACCACCCAGGTCAAGGTCGACCCCGTTACCGGCACTCTCATCCGCGAAGGCGTGCCCTTCATCATGAACCCCTACGACACCCACGCCCTGGAGGAGAGCCTGCGGCTCAAAGATAAATACGGCTTCAGGGTCGCCGTCATTTCCATGGGGCCTCCTAACGCCGAAGTCACTCTAAGGAAGACGATAGCCCTCGGCGCCGACGACGCCATACTCCTCTCCGACCGCGCTTTCGGCGGGGCCGATACGCTCGCCACGAGCATGTGCCTCACGGAAGCCATCCGCCGGCTCGCCCAGAGCGAAGAGCTAGCCATCGTCATGTGCGGGCGGCAGACCATCGACGGGGACACGGCGCAGGTCGGCCCCGGTATCGCTACCCGGCTCGGCTGTTCGCAACTAACGTTAGTTGACCGCGTGGAAGAGGTCGACCTCAAGGCGAAAAAGGTCAAAGTAAGGCGCAAGCTGGAAGGCCGCCACGAGATAGTTACCGCCCCCCTCCCCGTAATGATTGCCGTATTGCGGGAAATCAATACCCCCCGCTACCCCGACGTGCCCCGGCGGCTCATGGCCGAGGACGCCCCTATCACGCTCTGGGACAACAAGGTCATGCATATGGACGAAACGACCATCGGCCTCAAGGGGAGCGCCACACAGGTGCGCAAAATCTTCTCACCGGAAAGGGCCAAAGGCGAGATTTTAAGCAAAGACAACGATAAACCCGAGGACACCGCCCGCCTGCTGATTAACAAAATGATGGAGAAGGACCTGCTGTCCCTGTAAAGGATATGCCAGAAGAACCGAAAAAGATAAAAAGACCCCGCGGCACGCCGCGCCTTATCCCCGGCAAGTGCATCGCCTGCGGCGCGCGCTGCGAGAGCGAGTGCCCTAAAGATTCCATCAAGATGAACGAAAAGGGCGAGCCGGTCATCGACCTGGAGAAGTGCACGCGGTGCCAGCGCTGCCTGAAAATCTGCCCGGCGGAGGCGCTGGAGATTTACTATACGCCGGAAGAGCAAAAAATCCTCGACGAGCTGGCGGCGCAGAAAGGCGCCAAGCCCGCCGCCGCGCCGGAAGTCGAAATTACCGACCCCAGGCAACTAAAGCTCCGGGAATACAAAGGCGTCTGGGTCTTCGTCGAGCACGCGGAGGGCAAACCGGCCGAGGTCTCCTGGGAGCTACTGGGCGTCGGCGGCGACCTCGCTAAAGCCCGCAAAGTCGAGCTCTGCTCATTAGTTGTAGGAGACAAAGTTGAACATCTGGCCGGAGAAGCCTTCGCCTACGGCGCCACCAAAGTGTATATGGTCGACGACCCCGTTTTCCACCACTACCGCACGGAGTCGTACTACAAGGCGCTGGTCTACCTGATAGAAAAATACAAGCCGGAGATAGTGCTCGTGGGCGCGACGGGGCTAGGCCGGGATTTAGCCGGGGCGGTCGCCACCAAGCTACAGACGGGCCTGACCGCCGACTGCACCGGGTTATCCATCGACGACAAGGGATTTCTGCTACAGACCCGCCCCGCGTTCGGCGGCAATATCATGGCGACCATTCTGACGGAATATACCAGACCCCAGATGTCCACCGTGCGGCCGCACGTCATGCCCCTCCCCGCTAAAGATACGTCTCGGACCGGCACGATTATCCGTGAAAAAGTGCCCATCAAGGAAGAGGAAATAGCCGCGAAAGTCCTGGAGATAATCGCCGACGAAAAGCTGGACAGCGTGGACGTGGCGGCGGCGGACATTATAGTGTCCGGCGGGCGCGGCATGTGCAACGCCGAGAACTACAAAATTTTACAGGAGCTGG
>CAYXOZ010000034.1:0-11955 GCA_964467135.1 uncultured Dehalococcoidaceae bacterium | reverse complement strand
AACTAGTCAGAGGGGTATTTGAATCCGCCGCATTACCGCGATTGCCTTTTTTCCCCTGGATATTCACCCATGCCGCCAGGCTGGAACAGATACCGGTGTCAAGGATGTTTGCCGACCCGACGCAATATACCAAATGCCTCCAGAATGCCCGGAAGCTTTACGGTTATGACGGTATCGTCGGGAGCTTTGATGCTTCCCTGGAAATGGAGATGTGCGGTCGACCCGTGTTATGGGGGGGAGACTATGCAGCGCCGACCGTCAGCCCGGACCCCGGATTTGACCCGGGCCGGATTAAGGATATAAATGTTGAAGGCGCCGGTAAAACGGGCAGGTTCGGCACCGTAATCGAGTCCTTACGGCGCATTAACAGGGTCGCCGGACCAAACCTGGCCCTGGCCGCCGTAGTTGGCGGTCCGCTGACCCTGCTCGCCGGCCTGACAGGCAGAGATTACCTGAAAGGCCTTGCCGAAAGACCTGAAGAAGCGATGAGGGATATAGAGTCTGCCGCCGGTTTTCTGCTTAAGGTCGTCCAGGTTTACTGCCAGCTGGAACTGGATATGATTGCCGTTTCGGAAAGACTGCTGCCGCTTGTCCCAACAGCCCATTTATCCCAGCTGCGCTCGGTCTTCTCTCCCATTGTTAACACAGTAAGGTTCTACAATGCTTACTCAATCCTGTTGCCCGGCGAATCATCGCCGGATAACGTAGCCAACCTGTTAGACCTCGGTTTTGACGGCATCGTTGCCGAGGGAATTGACACAAACGCCTGGCAAAGAATCAAGAGCGGACGTTCCTGTGTTTTAGGGAAAGCTATACCTGCACGTGTTCTTAGCTCAGGTCTAAAAGAGCTTCAAACGTATTTAGATACTAATATATCGGAAAGGGTCGAACCGGGGGTATTTTTAACGACAGATTGGGAGGTACCGCCGGAGACGCCTCCTGAGAATATACAGTCGGTGATGAGAGCGATATCCGGGAAATTGAGCGCTTAGGCGCGGAGGTGAACAAGCATGAAAGTGAAATTGCCGGCCAAGCCGGAGTCGATAGAGCTGGATATTGATAGGACTGCTTTAATCGTGGTCGATATGCAAAATACCTTTTGTAAAAAGGGCGGGATTTTTGACTATATCGGGGCGCTTGACGAAACGAAGGTGAAGCGCGTCATTGATAGGGATAAAAAAGTAATCGAGGCGTGCCGGCGTAAAGGCGTAAGGGTTGTTTATCTGAGAATGGGCTATCGGCCCGACCTCGCTAACGCCGGGGGACCGGAATCACCTAACTATCATAAAGAGCTCGGGGTGGTGGCCATGCGTGAGCATCCGGAACTAAATGGGAAATTTCTGGTCAGGGGAACCCGGGATTGGGAAATAATTGACGAACTCAAGCCCCGGCCCGGCGATATCATCGTCGATAAGCACAGGTACAGTGGCTTCGTGAATACCGACCTTGATACAATCCTGGAGACAAATAATATCAAGTACCTCCTTTTTATAGGGCTGGCTACCAACGTTTGCGTTGAGTCGACGCTCCGGGAAGCCTATTTTCGCGAGTACTTTCCCGTTCTGATAAGTGATAGCTGTGGGAATATCGGCCCGGAATTCACCCAGGCAGCCACCATCTGGAATGTCACCGAGGTTTTTGGATGGGTGGCTTCGTCCCGTGATTTGATAAAAATCCTGGACTAATATTTGCCTTCATCCGGTTCAACAAACAGGTCGCCCGACTGACATTTTGTTGTATTGAACGTCAGAAAGTATTCCGAATATTCTTCACGACTGGCGATACTCTGAAATCGCTTTTCTTACCTCTCCGCGGGAACATATGCCTTTATCGCGGAGCTGGCTTAAAAAGCGCCCGCGGAGCTCTATTTCGGCAGATATATCATCGCGCTTGATGCCAAACTTTGTGAAAAGGATATCGCGCAGGGACTGCTCCGAAGGATAAGTAAAGCTCGCGGCCGGTGACCCCCTGGCAGCCAGTGCCTGGGCGACCAGTCCTTCTTTGGCAAGGTTGACCGTGTTTACCGTATCCACGTAGCGGACGAGGTCGTCATTATAAGACCGTCCGCGCGTAACCTGGAGTGTGACGACCATTCCGAGGCTGGCAATCAGCGATAAAGGCACCCCCAGGGCGTTGAGAATATAGGCGACTTCTTTTATGTTGCGGGCGTGAATCGTGCCCCCCAGGGCGTAGCCCTTCGGTATCAACTCGAAAGCTTTAACGACCTGGCGCCCCCAGAGGTATTCATAGCTGTGAGGGCTCATTTCTTCGGTGACGAGATAGGTATTCTCCGGCTTGCCAACGCCTGTTAATCTGAAATCCTCGTCATAGCCGCTTAGAGTTACCTGTTCCACGTCAGGCGGTAAAAAATCCAGCAGGGCGTGCAGGAGCGTGGACTTTCCCACAAAGCTGGGCCCGGCGGCCACCAGCAGCGAAGCCCGGTGCTCCATCAAGAGCCAGAGGAGGCCCGCCAGCTTATAATCGACCGTGCCGGAATTCACGACGTCGATAATCGAAAGGTTTTCGTCATTCTTCAGGCCCCACCACTGTGGCCGCCACCGGTAATAAACCATGGACGCCTCTTTTTATGGTAACGATCCAGATAATCCAGAGAGGGCAATTTATATTAGATTTTGGTCTTTTTGTTGTTGATATAGTCGACGATGATATATTTGCCCAGGTCGCCGGGCTCGGTAAAAAAGACGCGCCCGCGGTTCAAGCGCGCCATCCTGTCGACAAATAAATTGAAAATATCATGGCTGGGCAGCATGAAGGTGTTGATGACAATGCCCGCGCGGGTGCAGTTGGTCACCTCTCTTAAGGTCACGTCGATACACCGCTGGGTGGTCGGCAGGTGAAATACAATCTGCCCGTTTTCGATATGCGAGGTAGGCTGGCCATCGGAAATCATGATTATCTGTTTATTGGCGCTGCGGTCTTTTTGCAGCAGTTTCCTGGCCAGGATAAAACCGATCTGCATATTGGTATAGGGCGTAAAATCATCCCAGGTGATATAGGTCAACTCTTCCGGGGTCATCCGCCGGGCGATGCTGGAAAACCCGAGGATGTACAGGCTGTCTTTAGGGAACTTGCCGGTGATTAGAGAGTTGAGGGCAATCGAGACGATTTTCGCCGCTTCGAAATTCCCGTTCATCCGCATGGAATAGCTCATATCCAGCATGATGACCGTCGCGGAACGGGTCGCCTCTTCCTGCCGGAAAACTTCAAAGTCCTGGATATCCATTTTTACCGGGACCTGCGGCCGGCGCAGCAGGGCGTTGCTGAAGGTCCTCTGAAGATGAAGGTCGAATTCGTCCCCGAATTCATACTTCTTGGTCTCGTCGGTCCTCTCCCCGCCGCTCCCCCGCTGCCGGATGTTATGCCCGCCACCGCGGTCTTTCTTGAGACTGGCAAAGACTGTATTCAGCGCCTTTTCCCCGATTTTTCTCATGCCGCGGGGCGTGAGTTCATAGCGGCCGCGGTTTTTACGGATATAGCCGGCTTCTTCGAGCATCTTGGTGATGTCCCTCATCCTCTTCAGCTCTTCGGTGGCCGTTTCGCCTAATAGCTCTCTGACCAGTTTTTCATCGATTTCATTCAGAGAGTCATAATGCCGGGAATCCTGGAACTGCCCTTCGAGTTTATCCATTTTCTGGAGCTGTTCCATCAGCTTCAGGGCTTCGGAATAAGAGATGGATTCGTTGCCGCTGAACGAATACCGCTGGGGTTCCAGCCAGCCGGGATACAGCGACTCCATGTTGGCCACCATCTTGGCCATTTCGTATTTCGTGGACTCGTCCAGCATGGAGTCAATAAGGTTCTGCAGCTCCTGCCGGTCGGCCGGGGACAGGCTTTCCATCAGTGCCTGCGCCTGGGCCATCTGGTCCTGCAGGCGTTGTATCAACTCGTCCAGGTTTTTCGGCGGATTAGGACCGAAGAAATCCCCGAACTGCTGCATGAAGCCCTGGAAATCCGGTTCTTCGCCGCGTTTACGCGCTTCCAGCATCTGGTTTATCGCTTCGATGAAGTGCCTCATGGCGGCGAGCGAATTAGCGTCCATGTTCTGGAGTCGTTGCGTCATTTCTTTAGCGAAAGACGACATGGCGCTCCGTTTGAGCATGTCCATGAGCTCCTGGAACTGGCGTCTGGCTTCCTGGTCCATGAAATCGTACTGGCTGAGGTCTTTTATCCTGCCGCCGACATCATCAGGCAGGGCTTCCAGCTTTTCCAGGTTTTCGGAAGCGCGTTCCTGCATGTTCTTGAGCAGTTTTTCCTGCATTTCCGGGGTGATATCCTGGCTGCCGCTCGCCGCTTTTTGTCTGGCTTCGTCCAGCCGGTGCTGAATGCCCTGGCGCTCGGTCTGGATAATTTCCTCGAGCCTCTTGCGGATGTCTTCCATCATCGAGTTCAGCTTGTATTTCTCCAGGTGTTCCTGCCGCCGCTGGCGTAACCTCTCCATGAGCTCCCGGAGGCTGGGCAAACGTCTTCCCTGGCGGTCCGTCAGCCCGTTACGCTGCATCATGCGCAGGGCCTGGGCCAGGTCGCCGTCGTACATCAGGTTGCGCTGCAGTTCCTCCATCAACGCGTCGGCGTCCGGCTCGAAGATGTTCTGCGTGTTGTCCCATTCTGAATAGATATTAGTCATCTTTTAACGCTTGTAAACCGTCTTACCGCCGACCTTTGTTTTGTTCAGCCTTTTGTTCAGGTGGGCGCCTTCGAGAATAAACTCAACGACCGATGCTATTGTCTCCGGCGTTTCCGCATCGGTGATTTTTTTGACCGCCTTGGCCATCCCGGGAATCTCTTTTTCATACCGCACATACGACTTGGAGTTCATGTTATCCGATGTCTCGACCGTGAACCCCCCGTTAAACTGTTTGACGATTGGCTCAAGCTCGTCGAACTGGAAATACCGGCTAAAGACGGTGAGGACCGCTTTTTTGGTAAGGTCGTCGATGACCTTTTGCTCATTTTTTTCCTCGAAGCCTTCCATCTCTATCTTGCCGGTGGTGGAGGCGATAATAAAAGGAAGGTCGCTGATACGCGGGACCGCCAGCTTTTCCCCCAGCGTAATCGCCCGCCTGATAGCGTTGGCGACGACCGTTTCCATGTTGGCGATAGAGACCCTGACACTTACGCCGGAACGCTGGCCGATATCCGCACTCTTCCGCGCCAGATGCGTTATCTCGGCGACGACTTCTTTAATATAGTCCGGGACGTAAAAATTTACGTCTCCGTCACTGAATCGCTGCCATTCCTGCTCGACGATGGCTATCTCGTCCTTAATCGTGGCCGGGTAATGGGTGCGGATTTGCGCCCCGAAGCGGTCTTTAAGCGGCGTGATAATCCTGCCGCGGCTGGTATAGTCTTCCGGGTTGGCGCTGGCCACGAGGATGATATCCAGCGGCAGCCTGATGCGGTAGCCTTTGATCTGAATATCCGCCTCTTCCAGAAGGTTGAACAAGCCCACCTGGAGCCTTTCCACCAGTTCGGGCAGCTCGTTGATGCAGAATATCCCGCGGTTGGTCCTCGGGATAATCCCGTAGTGAATGGTCAGCTCATCGGAGAGGTACCGCCCCTCGGCGACTTTAATGGGGTCGACGTCGCCGATGAGGTCGGCAATCGTTGTATCCGGCGTGGCCAGTTTTTCCCCGTACCGGTCCTGCCGCGATAGCCAGGCGATTTCCGTGGCGTCACCTTCCCGGGCAATTTTTTCGCGGCAGGCCTTGCATATCGGCAAGAATGGGTTATCGTTGATTTCACAGCCCCGGATGACCGGTATCGCTTCGTCCAGCAGGCCTGCGAGGAGACGCATGACGCGGGATTTGGCCTGCCCCCTTTCCCCGAGAAAAATGATATTTTGACCGGACAGCACCGCATTTTCTACCTGGGGGATTACGGTATTATCGTAGCCGATAATTCCGTTAAAGATGGGCTTTCTGGCCTTAATCAACGCGATGAGGTTACGCCTCATTTCTTCTCTTAGGGACAAAGGTTTATAACCGGAGGCTTTCAGCTCGCCGAGTGTTTGCGGTTTTTGCTGTACCTGTGGCATTCCAGGACTAACGGTTTTGACTGCACTATCTGCCGGAGTCAAAGCGGGGCCTTCAGGTGTCTTTACCACTTCCTGATTTTCCTTCATTTCTTTTTTCTGGCTACGGAATAAAAATCCCATCTTTTTCACCACTTTCATCATTTAGGACATGCCCTGGTCGTTTAAGTCCGGATTGGATTCAAAATCATCTGTATATATTAAGTATAGAAGGTATATTTGAAACCTGTCAATGAAATCAGCGGAGTATTCTGACTGATCCCGTATTATTATGCAAGGCAGTTGACGCCAGTGAAACAAATTTGATAGCTAATAGCCAGGTAGTTTGAACAAAGTGAAAGTTTTATTCCTGGCTTCGGAGCTTTCTTCCGGCGTTGCCGGCGATGCCATCAATTGCGACGGGGATTACCCCTTACTCCTGCGCAAATCTGCAGTTCAAGAATCTATGCTTCGTCTATATCTTCGGGTTCCCGGCTGTATTCTTGCTCTGAAAGTACCTCTAACTTCTCCTTGGCATGGTCTGGTCTCAGGAAATCCAGGGCTCGGCCGCGTACCTTCTCAAGTATGTTGCTTGTTTTTCGCAGGTCTTCTTCACTGACCTCGGAAAAAATGTCCTGGAAAAATTGTCGTGTGAGCCTGTTTGCGTCTTTAAAACAATTCTCTCCCTTCCGGGTTATCACCAGCCTTACCGCCCTGTGGTCGGGCATGTCTCGCATTCTGCTTATCAGTCCGTCATTTACCATGCGGTCGACCAGCATACTGATGCCATTGGAGTTGCGGTCAAGCCAGTGGGAGACATCTGTTACCGTCACCGGACTTTTGAGATTCTTTATTGCTAGGAGAACGGAATGCTTGCGGGTCGTCAGTCCCATTTTGGCAAATATCGTATTTTCCGATCTCGTCATCAGATTGTGGGACTGATGTATAAGAAGCCATGTTCTCATTAAAGGATTAGCGAATGTGAATTTGACCGGCATTTTATTCCTTCCTTTATCGTCCGCCGTCCGGCTTTCGTGTCCAGTATAACACAATACGTGTCTTAAATATTAGTTTGTTGCTCATTGGCGGCGGCCGACAAAACACAAAGTCGTATAAAAAATCCCCGTAAAATCTTGACTTTTTCTAAATGGCTATTATAATATTACACCAACCGTGATTTAGTCACATATGATTATATCACGCTTGAGCCTCTGCATACCAATTCATGGCGACGAATCTATTAGAGGAGGGGCTCCAAAGTCGAGATTGACAGCCAGGTCCCATTTATATATTATTGGGGGCAAGAGTAACGAGACTTAGGCTGCCTTATTAAGAGTTATATGGGACATTCCAACTAAGTTTTTGGCTGGGGAGTGTCACTGGTGAATAGTCCTTCTAATGCTAACGAAACCGCCGAGCGTTGATTTCCTGCGTATTAGCGAAGTACAAGCTTTAAAGTTAAAAATGAATGAAGGCCAGGGAAATCACTGACCTTCATTTTGTAGGAGCTCCGGTAACACTGAAAATTAAGGAGGAAAACGATGAAATTGGTAACCGCACTCGCCATTACCGTTATATTGTTAATGGTGATGGCACCCGTTACTCTGGCAGCCGATTCAGGCGTAACGGTTTATGTCAGTGTCAGCGTTGACGGCCAACTATTAGTTGCCGCGCAGCCTGTTACGGTCACTACATTGACTGTCGATGGCGCACTCAAGGCAGCCCACGCGGCGTACTACTCTGGCGGTGAAAGTGGTTATACCGCCGGTATTGACCCGATGTGGAATATGTACCTAATTTCCAAGTGCTGGGGTGTTCAAGCCACTCCGTTCGTCATTGTTAATGGCGCTCCCTTCAACGCACCCCCGAATGGTCTACTGACCGCCGAGACCGCCCCGGTCGCTGCCAATGACAACATCATTATCTGTATGTCCAGCGACCCGATGAATAATCCCGCAACACCGGTATCTTTGACGGCAACCCTTTCCGGCGATTCCGCGACTGTGACGGCGTTATCCTGGACACTCGACTTCATGACATTCCAGTATTCTCATGGCCCTCTTGCTAACGCGAATGTTATTGACCCGGTAACAGGCGCATCCCTTGGCACCACCGATGCCAATGGTAGCATCACCGTTGCCGTTCCAGAAAGCGGCATTGTCGCCATTGACGGTTTAGCAGCCATCAGCGTGAAAGCCGCTCCCGCACCTCCCCCTGCCGGCACTACTACAGCTCCGGCGGGTGGCGGGATTTCTTATAAGGACGCCAAAAATTACATAGGTCAAACGGTTACCATACAGGCCAAAGTATTTGAGAAAGTTGATGCTGGCACACAGTGGGTGCTGTTCTTTGGAGGGCCCAGCACTGATCCCAATGCAGTCGGCATCGAAGTCAATAAAACGGATGTGTCTAAATTCCCGGCTGACCTGTATGTAGGCCAGACGATTAGCATAACGGGCGAGCTTCATGCCAATCCGGTTGGCGGAGCTTCATTCTCTCTTTCTGACCCCTCGCAGATCCAGTTGGGAGGTGCACCTCCCGCATCCGCCCCTGCCGGTCCCATCACTGTCTATGTCAGTGTCAGCGTTGACGGCAAACTATTGGTTGCCGCACAGCCCGTTACCATCACTGATATGACTGCCCAGGGCGCTATCAAGGCAGCCCACGCGGCCTACTTCTCCGGCGGTGAAAGCGGCTACACGGCCGGTATTGACCCCACTTTCAATATGTTCCTCATTACCAAGTGCTGGGGTATTACCGCTACTCCGTTCGTCATTATTAACGGCGCCCCCCTCGGCGCAGACCCGAGTGTTCCCCTAACTGTCGATGCCGCCCCGCTCGTCGCCAATGACAACATCATCATCTGTACGTCCTCCGACCCGATGAATAAACCCGCCACGCCGGTATCCCTTACTTCAACCCTTTCCGGCGATTCCGCGACTGTCACGGCCACGGCCTGGACGCTCGACTTCATGACGTTCATGTATTCTTCTGCCCCCCTTGCCGGCGCCAATGTTATTGACCCGTCAACAGGTGCGTCCCTCGGTACCACGGATGCTAAAGGTAATGTCACCGTTACTGTTCCGGAAAGCGGCATTGTCGCCATTGACGGTTTGGCGGCCATCAACGTGGCCGCGCCTGCCCCGGCCGCTCCCGCATCTCCCCCCGCCACTACCGCACGTCCCCCCGGCGCTCCCGCAACTCAGGATTATCCCTGGATATACGAATATTCTATTATCTTAATCGTTGTCGGGGTTATTATATTGACACCTATTGCCGCGGTTGTTATCGTTAAGATGGTGAGACAGTCACGCTTAGACAAGGTTCCTGCCGCTGTCGCATCTGCTTATGCCGCTCCTGTATCTGCCTCTGCCGCCCCCGCATTTGTCTCTGTCGCTGCCCCAACTACTTCTGTTGGCCCCGCCACTGTCTATGTTAGTGTCAGCGTTGGCGGCAAACTATTGGTGGCCGCCCGGCCCGTTACCATCACTGATTTGACTGTCCAGGGCGCCATCAAGGCAGCTCATGCAAAATACTACTCCGGCGGTGAAAGTGGCTATAAAGCTGGTATTGACCAGACTTTCAATATGTTCCTCGTTACCAGGTGCTGGGGCATCCAAGCCACTCCGTTCGTCATTCTTAACGGCGCCCCCCTCGGCGCAACCGCTCCTCAAACCGTCGATACCACCCCGATCAAGGCCAATGACAACATCATCATTTGCACGTCCAGCGACCCCATGAATAAACCCGCGCAACCGGTATCCCTGACGGCAACCATTTCCGGCGGCTCCGCGACGGTGACGGCGACAGCCTGGACACTCAGCATGTCCACATTCACGTATACTTCTGCCCCCCTGGCCAACGCGAATGTTATTGACCCGGTAACAGGCAAGTCCCTTGGTACCACTGGTGCCGACGGCCGCATCACCGTTACCGTTCCGGAAAGCGGCGTCGTCGCCATTGATGGTCTGGCGGCCATCGCGGTGGCGCCCAGGAACAGGTAATAAAAGGAGAATCACGTTTAAATGTGAAATACGAGATATGCTGACATTGATAATTAAATTTGAAAGGAGATGGCTATGAGGAATTTAGGAAGAACGTTAAAACAAATATGGAAGCTGGCTATTCCATACTGGACCAAGGCTCCAGACCGTTGGCAGTCCTACCTGCTGCTCGTTGCTTCCCTGGGATTAATAGCTCTCTTGGTCGTGACCATGATTCGATTTAATAAATGGTATGCGGACTGGACCAATGCCTACGTGGGAAGCAATTATGCATTATGGCAACAGCAGTTAGTGCTGTTTTTTGTTATCGCCGCGCTTTTAACCTTTGGGGGAACCTTTAATATGTATGTCCAGGGATGGCTGATGGTCAGGTGGAGAAGATGGATGACATCCCAGTATCTCGGCAACTGGATGGGCAATCATAGCCATTATAGGATGCGGCTTATGGGTAGTCCGACCGATAACCCTGACCAGCGTATTCAAGAAGACATCAGCGGTTTTATCGGAAGCGCCATGATGTACACACTGACGTTACTCCAGAACATAGCCATGCTCGGTTCCTTCCTGGTCATCCTCTGGAATTTATCCAACACGATTCCCATGATACTCGGCGGCGTAGACCTGTCTTTCCCGGGGTATTTTATCGTCATCTCATTTGTGTGGGCAGTCATAACCACCGCGACCGTACATAATTTCGGTAAACATCTGGTCAAACTCCAGTATAATCAGCAGATGTATGAAGCCGACTTTCGTTTTTCCATGGTCCGCGTCAGAGAGTACAGCGAGCAAATCTCACTGTTGAAAGGCGAAGAAGTAGAACACTCCGCCATCATGGGGAGATTCAGCAGTGTTATCGCCAACACGTTCCGGCTCATGTCGAGAAACCTGAAGCTGGGGTTCTGGAATACCGGTCTTGGAATGTTTATGGGTGTAATAATATCGTTACTCTTGGGGCCTGCATACTTTGCGGGGCAAATTCCCGGCGGTTACGGCGCCATCATGCAAATCTCAATGGCCTTCGCGACTGTTACCGGTACGTTCACGTTCTTCCAGACATCATACGCCGGTTTGGCGGGGTGGAAAGCTACTTCCAACCGTCTTACCGACTTCCTTGAAAACGCCAAGAAAAGTGATGATATTTGGGAGAAGTCCGAAATCAGTGTCAAAGAGCATAAAGAAGATGACATCGCGATTAAAAACCTGGATGTTAATCTTCCCACCGGCCAGTTGCAGATTTCAGCCAAAGATATCGTCATTAAGCACGGCGATAAGGTGCTCATAAAAGGTAAAACCGGCGCCGGCAAAACGACATTGTTCAGGGTGCTCTCAAATCTCTGGCCGTTTGGTAAAGGCTCCGTCTCTATGCCGGAAGGTAAAAAAGTCCTGGTGCTTCCGCAGCAACCTTACTTCCCGTTCGGTACGCTGGCAGGTGCCATCTGTTATCCCGATCCGTCGAGTAATTTTAACCGTTCCGACATTGAAAAAGCGCTGCGTGACGTTGGTATGGAAAAGTTTATACCCAGACTTGATGATGTCGGGTTCTGGAACCAACAGCTTTCCGGCGGCGAGCAGCAAAGAATCGGTCTTGCCAGAGCTATACTGCATAATCCGGATTATCTGTTCTTTGATGAAGCTACCGCATCAGTGGACGAACCTTCTGAAGAGGTGCTCTATAAAATGTTGCTGGACAGGATGAAAGATTCGACAATCATTTCGATCGGTCACCGTTCATCACTGGAGAAATTCCATGAAAGAAAGATTGTCGCTGAACAGCAGAACGGAAACTTTGAGTTTGTTGAGCAAAAGGTCGGCGATAAAACTTAGTTCCTGGGTCAGAAAGGTACTAGGAAAGGCGATATCAACCATATAGATTAAAAAAGGGCGACTTTGATTGTGTTATCGGCTCGCTGCCCTGGCGAG
>CAYXOZ010000033.1:0-12010 GCA_964467135.1 uncultured Dehalococcoidaceae bacterium | reverse complement strand
CATCCGCCAGGAAAAGTCGCTCGGTCCCGCCACCTGCCGCGACATCGGCGCTAAGGCAGCTTCCGGCGATATCCTGGCTTTCCTGGACGCGGACTGTATCGCCGGGGAGACCTGGCTCAGGGAGCTTGTCCCGTTCTTCAGCGCCGCCGGTTCAGGGGCGGTCGGCGGCCGCGTCGATGGCTATTTCCACCGGAGCTTTTTGGACCGTTATGAGGCGGCTTTTTCGTCGTTGAACATGGGCAACCGACTTCTCTTCGAAGGTAAATCTAAATCCGGCTTTTACGTGCCCACGGCTAATCTGCTGGTCCGTCGCGATGTCTTTATGTCTACTGGTGGCTTCCGGGAGGGCCTGCGCGTCGGCGAGGATGTCGATTTCTGCTGGCGCCTTAGAGACCTGGGACATTCGCTCTTGTATGTGCCTTTCGGCCGGGTCGCCCACAAGCACCGTAACCGCCTCGACCGTCTGCTGTCCCGCCGCGCCCTCTACGCTTCCTCGGAAGCCCCACTCTACCGCGCCCACCCCGCTAAAAGAAAGTCGCTGCATATTCCCCTTTTCAGCGGGCTTTCCCTGCTGGCGCTGGCTCTCGCTATCCTGCTTTTAAACCCCTACCCCCTCTGCACTGTTCCCCTGTTGCTCGGCCTGGACCTCTGGTTCCGTTCTGCGAGAGTAAAAAAGTACCGCGCAGACGTTGGTTTCACCGGGTTGCTTTATGCCGCTTTGCGGAGCTATCTTTCGTTTTTCTATTTCGTCTTCTTCCACCTGGTGAGGTATTATCTCATTCTGTTTATCGGCTTCGGTTTTTTATGGTATCCCCTGTGGATTTTCGGTGGGACGGCGTTGCTCTATGCTTCTATCGTGGACTACGCCATGAAAAGACCGGCGCTGTTTTACCCGGTCTTTCTTTTCTTTTACATTCTGGAGCACCTGGCTTACCAGGTCGGCGTCTTCTGGGGGTGCTTGAAATATCGTTATTTCGGCTCTTATCTTCTCTCGTTCCGGCGCTCTTAGTCCGTGCAGTACTGCATGTCCGCGTTAGGATAGACCGCTACCTTTGTCCCCGCCCCCCGCCCCTCCGCGAGCAGCTTCAATACGTCTTTCCAGTTGTGTGCCATGACCACTTTATCGTCGTTCTCGATGTAATGTTTCGCGGCCAGCTCGGGGTACTCGCTGTAGATGATGAGCCGCTTGACGTTCTCTGGCACCTTCATGCGGAGCTGTAACTTCCCGCCGATTTCGTTCCCGAAGGGCCCCATGAGGTAGTGCGTCATCTGCCCTTCCGGCGCGTTGGCGATGAGGACGGCGTCGCCGCCTTTTTTTACCGAAGGAAAGGCCACGAGCAGTCCGGATACGGCTTCGTTGGCTTTGGCGAATGTATTGGCGATGACTACATCTTTATCCTTGGCCGCCGGCGTGAGGTAGTGCTCCTGCGCCGCTTTCAGGGCCACGGCGTATTCCTGCCGCGGCTCTCCCGCGAATATCCCCGCCGTCTCCCCCCACCCGTTCACGAGCGCGTCTATTTTCATGTCCAGCCCCGCCATTTCCGCCGCTTCGTTGATGTCCCGCCGCCTTGGATTGTCTTTGATGGCCCCCATGCCCGTTATCGCGTCTTTGTACTCGGGGTCGCCGGAAGCCGTCCGCGATACGTGCAGCGCCAGTATCGTTTCGTAGGCCGCTACTCCCGGCAGCACTATCTTTCCCCCGCCGCCGAACCCCGCCATGATATGTGGCACTATCGACCCTATCCCTATTTTGAGGTCGCATTTCATGAACTCGGCGTTGAGAAGCACCCTGGTGCCGCGCTTGGTCGTGCCGGCGTAGACGCAGTTGTCGAACGGCGCGTGGTTATACACCGGGAAACGCTTTAGGATGTCCTCGCCGAGCTTCTTCACGAAGTCCCCCCGCGTCATCGCCCCGTGGCAGCCGCAGGCTGCTATAAACCTTATCTGCTCGTCCTTTATCCCCGCCGCCGCCAGTTCTTCAAGAACGTGGGGCACGATTTCGCTGGCCCGCGTCACCCGCGCCATGTCGTCGAAGATGATTACCGCCTCTTTCCTGCCCCTGGCGTATTCCCGAAGCGGCGCCATGCCGCTCGGCTGCCCGATGGCTTTCCTGATTTCCTCCGCCGTCAGTTTCCGGCGGTTGTGTCCCGCCAGGTTGCACACCTCGATATCCCACTTTTCGGGGAAGTCTATCTCGAGTTTTTTTGCCCCGTGCCAGGCGAGTTGCGGTAAGTTAATTCTGTTAGCCAGGTCGCACCTCCCGGATTTTCCTGCGTTAATTCTACCATTTTCACCGGATTATCGCCCGGACCCGCCGCGTTCGTTACGGATTTGGACTATCTGTCATTTTTTACGAATCGTTTACATTCCGAGTTTGAAAATTAACTAAACGTTTACCGGTTCGATGCTAATATTTTGACCACATGACGAAAATACTGGAACTAACGTGGGCCTCCCTGCTCACAGGCTCGCGGAAGGCGGTGGTCATATGAAAGTGACCTATCCCGTAATTAAAAACGCCCGTAAAACCGTTAACCGTTTCCGGAGAAACGCGGTTGGCGTCGCCTCTTCTTCTTCGCCTCTTGATAACGACTTCTTCAACCTGATGGCGGAAAACTCCCATGATATGGTCTTTCATGCCCACTACTTCCCCACCTACCATTACGATTACGTCAGCCAGTCCTGCACCCACGTCACCGGCTATACACCGGAAGAGTTCTATGCCGACCCCCTTCTGGCTAAGCGTTGCATTCTCCCGGAAGATTTCAGCCAGCTCAAGGACCCCTTCGCGCCGGATGCCCCGCTTACCTATGCCCCCGCCGTCCTGCGCTGGAAGTGCAAAGACGGCCGCATCATCTGGACGGAACATTATCTCACGGTCAATCGCAACGCCCGGGGTAAGCCGGAGTCCTGCCTGATTATCGCCCGCGATATCACCGAACGCAAGCTCGCCGAAGAAGCCCTCCAGATTGAAAAAAATAAACTCCAGTCTATTATCGATGCCATGAACGACGGCCTCGCTATAATGAACCGCGATTTCAATATTATCTTCCAGAACCAGCGCTCTAAAGCGAGCTTCGGCGACCACATCGGCGAGAAATGTTATCGCGTCTATGATGTCGGCGATAAGGTTTGTGAAGGTTGCCCCCTGGAAACGGCATTTCAGGACGGATGCACCCACACCGCGGAGAGAAAACGGCGGCTGCCCTCGGGAGATCTGAGCTACTGGGAGGTCACCGCCAACCCCGTCAGGGATGCTAACGGCCAGGTCATCATCTGCCTCGAAATCGGCCACGAAATCACCTTGCGTAAAAAGGCGGAAAGGGCTTTACAGGAAATCCAGAAATTCGCCTCCAGCCTCCTGGAAAATGCCCCCCACGCCACCGTGGTCATCAATCCGGATACGTCTGTCCGTTATGTTAACCCCGCCTGGGAGCGTCTCAACGGCTGGACCCTGGCTGAGGTCGTCGGTCTTAAAGCCCCCTACCCCTGGTGGCCGAAAGAACTTACAGAGGATTTCATCCCGGTCTATTTGGATGCCATTCGCCAGCCCGTTGGCAAAGGCGAAATTATGGCTCTCAAGAAAAACGGCGAATCCTACTGGATTGATATGAACTGGGTCTCGGTAACCCAGGATGGCGAATTCCAGTACGCCATTGTCAATTCGGTGGATATTACCGAGCGTAAGAAAGCTGAAGAAAAACGTCAGGCCATCCTCAAGACCGCCCTGGATGGCTTCTGGATAACCGACCTGGATGGAAAATTCCTCGAAGTCAACGATTCCTATTGCGCCATGACCGGCTATACCCAGGAAGAACTGCTCAAGATGTCCATAAAAGATGTTGAAGCTGTCGAAAACCCCGAGCAGACCTCTCAACGCATTAAAAAAATCATCGAGCAGGGCGGCGACCGCTTCGAGACACAGCACAGACGCAAAGATGGCACTGTAATTGATATTGAAGTAAGCGTTAAATACTATAACATCGGCGAAGGGCAACTCTTCGTCTTCGTACGTGATATTACCGAGCGCAATAAGGTCGAAAAAGCCCTGCGTGAGTCGGAAGAGAAGTTTTCTACGGTGTTCCACGCTAGCCCGGTCATGATTGCGATTACCACGCTTAAAGATGGCAAATACGTTGAGGCTAACGATAGCTTTGTCCACGCTACCGGCTATACCTCGGAAGAGTTGATCGGCCATAGTTCCGCGGAGCTGAACACCTGGACGAGACCCGAAGACCGCGCCAGGATGTTCAAGATACTTGAAGAACAGGGCAGCGTCAGCGGTGAAGAGTTCGACTTCCGTATGAAGTCGGGCGAGATACGTACCTGGCTTTTTTCCGCCGAGCCCATTAAAGTCGCCGGCGAGCCCTGCATGATCGGCGAAGCTATTGATATCACCGGGCGTAAACAAATAGACGAATCCCTGGCTAACGAAGCCACCCGCCGCCGTATCCTCATCGAACAATCGCGTGACGGCATTGTCATCCTCGACCAGAATGGCGCCGTAAATGAAGCTAACCTGCGTTTCGCCGAGATGCTCGGCTATTCCCACGAAGAGGTCATGCGCCTGCACGTGTGGGACTGGGAATATCTCTACCCCCGCGACCAGGTGCTGGAAATGGTACGTACCGTGGATGAGGCCGGTGACCACTTTAAAACGCAACACCGCCGTAAAGACGGTAGCGTTTACGACGTGGAAATAAGCACCAACGGTGCGACGTTCTCTTCGGGCCAAAAGCTTATTTTCTGCGTTTGCCGGGACATTTCCGAACGTAACCGCATGGAAAAAGCCCTCAGGGAGTCGGAGGAAAAGTTCTCCAAGGCTTTTCTTGCCAGCCCCGGCTCCATTTCCATCAGCCGCCTCAATGACGGCACGTTCATTGAGGTCAACGAGAGTTTCCTCCGGGACAAGGGCTATACCCGCAAGGAAGTAATCGGGCACAAGGCCCCGGACCTGAAAATCTGGGCGAAAGATGAAGACCGCCAGGACATGTTGAAAACGCTCCAGACAAGCGGCACCGTACGCAACCGGATAATACAGTTCCGCACCAAGTCGGGCTTTATCCGCACCGGCCTGGTTTCCGCCGATGTCGTCAATCTTGGCAACGAGCCCTGCGTGATTGTGCTCAATACCGATATCACCCAGCAAAAACAGGCTGAGGAACAGCTGCGCCTCCTCGGCTCCGTCACCCAGCAGGTCACGGACTCCATTATGATTACCGACCCCAAGCTAAAGATTACCTATATGAACCGGGCCGCTCAGGACCTGTTCGGTTACACCTTTGATGAGGTCAGGGGCAAAGACCTTACCTTTTTCCATGCCGCCTCCACCAGCGAAAATACCCGGCAGGAGGTCAGGGACGTTATCAGCCGGGGTAAGGTCTGGTGCCAGACCATCGCCAAAAAGCATAAGGACGGCCGTGTCATCATCTGTGATTGCCGCCTCTCTCCCCTCTATGACGAGACCGGCCAAATCTCCGCCTATATCGATGTCCAGCGTGATGTCACTAACCAGAAAGAGGTGGAGCTTAAGCTCCAGGCCCAGCGGCAGCTCATCGAGAAAATTCTGGCTACCATGCCCGCCGGCGTCCTCGTCATGGATGGCGACGACTCCGTGATTCTGGCTAACGAGTCTTTCTACAAAATTTTCCATCGCAGTAAAAAATCCGTCATCGACCGCTCCCTCAAAGATATCTTGCCCGTGGACTCGCTGTTCCGCGTCTATAGCGATGTGAAGCTCGCCAACACGGAAGGCGGTAACATTGAGTTCCGCTACCGGGTGCGCCATACTGATAGAATTATCGTCTGCGGCGCGATAAAAATGAACGGCGACCGTACCCTGCTGACTTTCCGCGATGTTTCCCGTGAAAGGGAAGAGGAGGAGAAACTCTACCTCACCGACCGCCTCGCCTCCATCGGCGAAATGGCCGCCGGCCTCGCCCACGAGCTCAATAACCCCCTGACCGGTATACTCTCCCTGTCCGCCCTGCTCGTTGATTCCGATATTCCGCAAGAGTCCCGCGAGGATATCCAGTGCATTAACACCGAAGCCAAACGCGCCGCCAGCATCGTGAAAAATGTCCTCCTCTTTACGCGCAATAACAACTACGAAAACGGCCAGGCTTCCGTTAACGAGGCCGTTAAAGATGTGCTCCGCCTCCGCGAGCACGAAGCCAAGTCGAATAACATCAAGGTGGTCACCAGTCTTCAGGACAACCTGCCGGATGTTTTGATTGATAAGTTCCAGTTGCAGCAGGTCTTTTTGAACATCATCTTAAACGCGGAGGCGGCCATTAAAGAAGCCGGCCGCCCCGGCATTCTGACCATCAACTCCGCCCTGGTGGATTCCTGTGTCGATGTCTCTATCAGCGATAACGGCTGCGGTATCAAAAAAACCGTCCTCCCCCGGATATTCGACCCCTTCTTCACCACCAAGGAAATCGGTAAGGGCACCGGCCTGGGTCTCAGTATCTGCTACGGTATCGTGTCCAAACACGGCGGCAAGATAAGTGTCTCCACGCGCGTTAACCAGGGTACGACTTTCACCGTCAGGATGCCGGCCGTAACGGACGAAAAATACAGCGGCGGGTTCCGCCAGGATGAAAACAGGAACTGGTGAAAAACTGTCTTGAGTATGACTTTATGCCGGAGAGCTTTGGCAAAGGGTTTTACGAGCTCCCGATGAAAGGAAAGTGCAATGGCTACAGCGCCTCCCCGGGGTAAAATTCTTATCGTGGATGACGAGAAAACAGTGCGGAGAAGCCTGAATAAATGCCTCACCCGCAGCGGCTTCTCCTGTGAGGAAGCCGGTGATGCCGCCGAGGCGTTAGAGAATCTGGGAAAAGCCCCGGCCGACCTCGTTATCCTGGATATCATGATGCCGGGCACCTCGGGCAGCGAGCTCCTCCCCCAGATAAAAAAATCTTTTCCGGATACCGCCGTCGTTATGGCTACCGCCGTCGTCGAGCCGGATACGATTATTAACTGCATGAAAAACGGCGCGGAGGACTATATCACCAAGCCGTTTGATGTCAACCAGCTCGTCGCCAATATCCAGATGGTGCTGAAAAAGAGGCAGCTCGAGCTCCATCTCAAGCAGAAGAGGCAGATACTGGAAGGTAAAGTGGAGGAGCAGTCCCGCGAGCTACAGAAGCTCTTTATCGATGCCGTCGAATCCCTGGTGAGTGCCCTGGAAGCCAAGGACAAGTACACCGCCGGCCACTCGCGCCGGGTGACTAAGATTGCCGTTGACTCGGGTACGCTGCTGGGTCTCCGTGGCGAGGAACTGGAGAACCTGCGCTGGGCCGCCCTTCTCCACGATATCGGCAAGATAGGCATAGATTCCAGCGTGCAAAACAAGCCCGGTATCCTTACTCCCACGGAGTACGACTATATTTTGACGCATTGCAGCATCGGCCCCGGTATCGTTGAGCCCCTGGTGAACGATTCCATCGTCGAGGCTATCCGGCACCACCATGATAGCTATGATGGCTCCGGCCTCAACCAGAAGGTCCGCGGCCCGCAGATTCCCCTCGGCGCCCGGATTCTCGCCGTCGCTGATTCCTTTGATGCCATGACCTCGGACCGCCCCTACCGCTCCGCCATGACCGCCGCCACGGCCGTCACGGAAATTAAAAGGTGCTCCGGCAGCCAGTTCGACCCTATTGTTGTCTCGGCTTTCCTTAAGACGCCTATTATCAATTCTTTAAAAGCCTAGCTGGGAAAGGAAAATATTATCGAGTGACCTAAGTAATTAGTCATCCATGACGAATTTACTATTTACACTTGTTACCCGCCGGGGAATAATACTTGTAGAGAGTCCGGTCTTATTGCGGCCGGAGGTGTGTTGATTTATATCCGCGATATTTTTATCTCTCGCGGGGACACTAAAGATGATGAAGAGCGAAAAAGGAATCTC
Source organism: uncultured Dehalococcoidaceae bacterium (assembly GCA_964467135.1). Lineage (GTDB taxonomy): Bacteria > Chloroflexota > Dehalococcoidia > Dehalococcoidales > RBG-16-60-22 > JBFYTX01. The sequence goes on along the minus strand of CAYXOZ010000033.1, from coordinate 4,092 downwards.
ACTTATCGAAACTATCGTAGCCGTGTGTATCCTGGCTATCATCGGCGTGGCTTTCCTCAGCGCCCTGGCTACCACCTCCTCCGCCCGCGCCACCAACGATGAAAGGACCTCCGCTAAAATCCTCGCCGAGGCCATCATTGAATACATTAAAACGGAAAACTATACTACCTCGTATACCCTTCCCCAGTTCCTCTTCGCTGACTTTCCCGGCTATTCCGTCCCCAACCCGGTGGCCGCCTCCGCGGAAAAGAACGGCAGCATCCAGAGATTAACCATTACCGTTAGCCACCGTGACCACGAGGTAATCACGCTGGAAAGCTATAAAGTGGACCGTACCCAGTAACTTGGCGACTTGATATAAAGTGAAAATTTTATTGCGTAAAATCGGGGCGTTTCGTAAAAACCAGGCGGGTTATACGCTGATTGAGTTGCTCGCTGTCCTCGCCATCAGCAGTATCATCGCCCTTGGTGCCACTATGGCTAACGGCCAGCTCATCACCCAGACCGTCAGGAATAACGATTTCACCACCGCCAACCGCCATGTCCTTAACGCCGTCCAGTGGATGAGCCGTGATGCCCAGATGTCGCAAAACATTACCGGGTACTATATCAACTCGGACAATATCGGTTTCCCCGTTGATGCCAACCTTCATTTCTCTTGGACCACCTGGGACAACCAGCTCGTTCAGGTCGTCTATTCCATTGATAATGAAGGGCACCTCAAACGCAGCTCTACCGTCGCTGGAGGCCCTGTGCAGGAGCAGCTGATCGCGCAATACCTCTTCCCCGCCTCCTCCAACTGTACCTGGGAAGATGTCTCGGGTAATGAGACTTACCACCTTACGATAACGATTGGTAGCGTGGTGGGCGAGGGGGCCAAAGCCATTAACGTTACCAGGCAAAAGACCGTCTCCCCCCGCCCCTTCATAAAGTGAGTCAGCCATGAAAATGAAAAATAAATCCGTCCTTTGGAGGTTGTCTTCCGGTGAGTCCGGCCAGGCGCTTATCATTGTCCTGATCTTCCTGGTGTTGGGAAGCCTTACCCTGGTGCCCACGCTGACCCATATCGGCACCGCCCTGAAAACCGGCGAAATCTATGAGGAAAAAACCAACGAGATTTATGCCGCCGATGCCGGCATCGAGGACGCTATCTGGCAGATTAAATACGATGGACTTGAATCTATTTTTGAAAGCCCCAACTATAATTACATTTTCAGCTCTAACGCCTCCTATATCCTGGACGACCCCGTTAACGGCTTTTCCACCAACGTTACCATCAGTAACGTCTGGACTCCTACTGATGTTCCTTATGATTTCCTTACTCCGGCCCAGTATAAAAACGTCATCGAAAGGGACATCACTGATAATACGACCAACCGGCTCGTGATATCCGGCACGCCCGTTGACTCTCAGACTTTCCGTATCAAGATAGACTATTATCCCGCTGATGACGTGGCGGACAATTTATCGGTCTCCTCGATTGGCCTCTGGTTCCCGACCGGCTTCGCCTATGACGGCGAATGTGAACTGGCCACCTTCCCCGATTCTCAAGACACCTACGTAGAGACATCCGGCCCTTCTCCCGGCGGCTGGGCTGTCGTCTGGGATTTCTCCGAAGAACCCCTCCCCTTTACGGACTTGCCCCCGGAAGGTCTGGCCTGGACCAACAACCCGCAGACGGCTGAATTTACGTTCCAGTATACCGGCGGCACCGCCACCGAGCGGCCCAGTGGTGTCGCCTGGATCGTCACCGCCGGCGAGCTCGCTGACTATTATTATCCCTACGGCGGCGGCGTCCCCATCTCCTGGGATATCGATACCAGGCTCTATAAAATCGTCTCGACGGCCGGCGATACCACCGTTGAAGCCTATACCTCCCGCAGCGAGATGCGTAACATGTACGTCTCCACCCCCGGCGATTACGCCGCCATCGGCAACTCCCTCATGATAGATGAAGATGAGGATGGCTATACCCGTGAAACGCTTTTATCCGAAAGCACCACCCCCCTCACCACCCTCCCCAACGACGCCTATGTCAGCCATGCCTACCTCTACTGGTCGGGTTTCTTCAGGAGCGGCTTTTCCCAGGAGTTCTGGCCGGCGGTGGATACCCCGGATCCTTGCAGCACCTTTAATAACTGGGACAGGTACACCCAGACGAGGGTTCCCACGGGTGATGGTTTCACCTCCGGCACCTGGGACACGGCGCCCTACTGGGACGATGTCGATGAAACTACTCCTGATGACCTTGATTGGATGACGGGTGTTACCAGCCCTGGGTATCGGCTATTTACCTTTTCGCCGTTCTCCGTGCCCGCCGGCGCCACCATTGCCAACCTCACGGTTTATTTTCGGGCTAAGGATGACGGCACCAACCCCAATAATCTTCAAGCCGGTCTGAAAGCGGACGATTTGTATTACAACGGCTCGGACAACGACCCCGGGCCTACCTGGACGACCTATACCTATTCTTTTAACAATAACCCGAACACCGGCAACCCCTGGTCGGTGGCGGACATCAACGGGTCTGGTTCTGACCCCCTCCAGGAGTTCGGTGTTTATAGTAGTGACCTGGCACCTGATGTTCAGGTATCCATGGTCTACGCCGTGGTGACTTACAGCTGCTGGACTGTTTCTTCCAATCGCTTCCGCGGGTATGGCGGCGGCACGACCTCAGACGAAGCCAGGACCCTCCCCATGAAGACCGCCCAGGACCTCAGCGCCCGCCCGGCCGGCTCTACCATCGTGGAATGGCTGCAGGACTCCTCGACCAACCTGGAGGGCGACTCCGACCCGGCCAACCGCGACCGCCTCCAGTTTCAGTTTTATAGCCCGACCACTGGCTGGAGTGAGTATTTTACCGCCTTTACCGATGACATCAACTCTTCCGGCGCTGAGGAATACTATTATTACGTCATACCTGAGGCTTACCTGACCTCCCAGTTCAAGGTAAGGTTTTATCTGGATGGTTTTAATGGCGGCAGCGAGTATTGCTATATCGATAACATTGCCCTTGCCACCATTACCGGCACGCCCGACACCGACTGCGAGTTCACCATCGATGGCTACGATACCCACACTGAGACCATCAGCGCCCTGGTCTCCCAGCTCATCGGCAACAAAGATAAAGGGCAGTATTCCTACTCCTGCTGGCAGGACGTTACCGACCTGGTTAATGCCCATTCGGACCGTAATGCCGGTGGCGACCCCATCGGTAACGGGGATTATACGGTCGGGGCTGTGAACGCTGATGATGGCTATTATGGCGGTGATAATTATGAACTGGCCTACGCCGGCTGGTCGCTCGTCGTCATCTACCACAGCGCCAGCACTGCCGGCCGTCAGCTTTACCTCTGGAACTACTTTTCCTATAGCAAAGGCAGCGTGAACCTGGATTTCGATAGGGACGGCTCGCCGGGCGGTACTATCACGGGTTTCCTCGTTCCCCATCGCATCGGCAACGAGGAGGAAGCCGCCAAGCTGACCTGCTTTGTCGGCGAGGGAGATGAGTCCTATTCCGGTGACATCTTGAAGTTTAACGGGGAGGAGCTGTGGGACGGCACCGAGACTTTTCCGCCCGATGAAGACGAGTCCAATATCTCCTCAAGCCCCCATAACGTCTGGAACTCCAAATCCGTGGGGATGAGTGAGGACGGCGTCGATATCGACACCTTCCATATATTGTGGGATGACGCGATTCTGCTCGCCGGCGATACCGAGGCGCAAATCGACTTTGATACTGAAATCGATAACTTCAACCTGATATATCTCGTCCTGTCCGTCCGCAGCAAGACCACCGTCGGCGGTACCAAGCACTACGTCATACACGGCTAGGGAATTCGGATACCAGGGGCGTTTAAGAGGGGCATTAGCCCCTCTTTCTTTTTTTCCCCCTCTCTGCAAGCGGTGAGAGGGATACATGGGTTGAGGCATCGATAAATCGGGGCGTCTAAGAGGGGTCACGACCCCTCTTTCTTTTTCTTCCCCCTCTCCAAACAATTGATTTGCCGCCTCAACTCCAACCGCTGTTTGGAGAGGGGGCCAGGGGGTGAGGTTATTATATCGCGCTCGTGCGGAATCGCCAGATGGCGA
>CAYXOZ010000032.1:0-12070 GCA_964467135.1 uncultured Dehalococcoidaceae bacterium | reverse complement strand
GAGCCCGGGTTAGACTCCGGGTCGCTGCTCCAGAAGACCATCATTTCGCAGTCTTTTAAAGCGTCCTCGACCGTCCCGTAGCCTTCGGCGCCGCCCTGTCGCATGCTGTTCCCCCAGTGATGGGTAGCCCCCCAGAACCACCCCTCCCAGCTGTCCGGGTTGGCGGCGACCTGCGTTGTCCCGATGGCGTTCATGAAGCGGCGGTGCGCGCTCAGATAGTAGCCGATGTTGCCCCAGGTATGGTGGGACGGCGCGCTGCTTAAAATCGAACCGGGGCCATAGTCCCTTTTTACACGTTTTATTTCATCAGCGACGATGTCCAGGGCTTCGTCCCAGCTGATGCGTTCGTAGCCTGAGACCCCCCGGTTCTCGCAGTGGCGCTCGCCTTTAGAGTCGAAATCGACGCGTTTCATTGGGTACAAAATCCGGTCCGGAGAATAGACGGTGGATTTCATGGCAAACCCGAAGGGTGAGAGCGTGCTTTTCCGCGGCGGGGTAAACTTTTTTCCCCTCGCTTCGATCGTAAAAGAGGGTGCATCTTTTTTATCAAATTCTATAGGCGTCATGCGTATTATCCGGCCGTCTTTGACGTAGACGAACATCGGCCCGGCGTTGGAGTTGTTGACGTATCTCTTGACCCCGCCCCCCATGTCCGTCCCCCATTTAACGCCCGCGTTGAGCATCAGGCTGAGCGTTTCCATGAACCATGAGGTGAGCTCGTCCGGACCGGACAGCGTCAGGCGGAACTGTTTCATGACGTCCGTTTGTTCCCGCTGGTCGCGCCAGGGCACCAGCAGCCGGCACCCGAGCGCCGCGTCGCTAAAGCCCATGCAGACATCCGGCTTAGGATGGATACCCCCTCGGGAGCTGACCTTGCCCTGTCGGAAAATGAAATACCTGCCGACGGAGTTGTCCAGGACCTTAATCTGGACGGTGAGGTCTTTTGCTTGGAGATGGGCTTTGAACGAGGGGTGCCTCCGGGCGGCCAGTTTCATGTACCATACCGTTGCCAGAAGTTGGGCGCGGAGTCTGATGTTCGCCAAAACCATATTCACCTCTGAGTTTGAAAGTAATGTGGTCCTGCGGGTGTCAAGGTATTATACTATTTACGCCGCCGTTATTAAAAATCCCGCTGGATTTCCCTTTGCATTAGCCTGATAATATTCGTGTATGTCTGAGAAGCGACCGCGAATCTCTCGGGAAAAAAAGACCGTAGCGGTGATGGTATCTCTTTACTGTAATACCTACCATCATAGGGGCGGACTTTGCCCCGACTGCACCGGGCTCAGGGACTATGCCCTGAAGCGACTTGATGTTTGCCCGTTCGGGGAGGGCAAGACCACCTGCGCCAAATGCCCGGTGCACTGCTATCGTCCCGAGATGCGGGAAAAAATCAGAATGGTAATGAGGTATTCGGGCCCGAGGATGATTTACCGGCATCCCCTGATGGCGGTGCGGCATATTATCGACAGTCGACGTAAAGAGCCGATAAAGGTAGAGAAAAACGTTCAATCGACGTAAAGCAGGAAGCCCTTGAGGTATTCCGTCTCCGGGTGATAGATGTTGATGGGGTGGTCGAAGGGCTGGCGGTATTTCTGGATGATGCGCGTTCGCCGGCCCGCTTCCTGGGCGGCTTGAAAGACGACCTGCCGGAAGAGGTTTTCGTCCACGTAATGGGAGCAGGAGAACGTCATGACGAGCCCTGGCGACCCTACCTTCTGGATGGCGAGTCGGTTGATATCTTTGTAGCCGCGGCAGGCCTGAACGATATCCGACTTTTTCTTGGCGAAAGCGGGCGGGTCGAGGATAATGAAGTCATAATCGAGCTCCGGCCTTCGCAGGAACTCGAAAACGTCCGCCGCGATAAACGACCCCTCGTCTGCCGTCAGGCCGTTGAGTCTAAAATTCTCCCGTGCCAGGCTGAGGGCGCTTTCGGAGGTCTCCACCGCGTCCACCCGCCTGGCCCCTCCCTTGAGAGCGTAAACGGAGAACGCCCCGGTGTAGGCGAAAGCGTTGAGGACACGCTGCCCTTTGGCCTGTTCCCCGGCGAGTTTCCTCATCTCCCGCTGGTCGAGGTAAAAGCCCGTCTTCTGGGAGCCGCTGATGTTTACCTGGAAAGACAGCCCCTCTTCTAAAATCCGCACCCGTTCGACCGCTTTCCCGTATAACGTCCCCTCGGTATCCTTTAGCCCTTCCTCCCGGCGTGACGCGAGGTCGGACTTTTCGTAGACGCCGCCGGGCTTGAGCTGGTCGACGAGGATTTCCAGCAAGAGTGGCTTTAGCCTGTCCATACCCAGCGTCCCCACCTGTATCACGAGCACGTCGTCATAAAGGTCGGCGATGAGTCCCGGGATAAAATCGCCCTCGGCGTTAATAACGCGGAAGGCATTGGTGACGGCCGGGTCGAAGAACCGCCGCCGTAGCTCTAAAGACTTGGTGACGTTCTCCCGGATGGCGTCCTCGGGTGGCGTATCGCCAAAGCTCACCATCCGTCCGGCGATTGACGATTTTCTGTTAAAATAGGCGTGCCCGAGCATGTCCCCGTTCGCGCTTCGGACCGCGAGTATATCGCCGTTCTCGAAGTCCGGCCACTCCCGGACGGCGCCGGAGAAAATCCAGTGGTGCCGGTTCCGGACGGCTTTATCCCGGCCGGGCTTTAATATCACGCTGTCCATATTTTTCTTTCGTTTTCAGCATCCGGACAATCGGTCGGTCGGGCCCGGTAAATTCTTTTTCCTCCAGTTCCCGCGGCTCTGCCCATCGTATTTCGTCGTGGTCGGTGAGCTTTAACTCGCTTGATACGAGTGAGGCCCGGTAAGCCATGAGCTTTATCGAGAGAGCAGGACTGCGGTAGTCGACGGTATGCAGCAGCTCTCCGACCTTTATCCGCACTCCCAGCTCTTCGACAATCTCGCGCTCGAGTCCCTTTTCCGGGGTTTCCCCTTTCTCGAGATGGCCGCCCGGGAACTCCCAGAGACCCCCGGATCCCGTCTCTTGTTTCCGCCGCGCGATGAGGACTTTCCCTTCCCTGGCGATTACTGCCGCGACAACTCTTGTGATTGAATTTTCTGTTTTCTCCATCGCTCCTATTTATATTAGAACAGCCCCCGCCGACTTACAAGCTAATGGCAGGCTGTTATGATAAAATATAACTATATGCTGGATTCGTGCGTAAGGAGGAGACCTTGGAAGAGAAAATAGTCTATTTTGAGGAGGCTGGCCCGGCCAACACGGAAACAACCCTGCGACTGGCCGCGGACCGGGCTAAAGCCCGCGGTATTAAAAAAGCCGTTCTCGCTTCGACCACCGGGGAGACTGCCCGGCAAGCGCTAAAATTGTGGGCTAAAAGCGGGATAAAGAAGATAGTGGTGGTGCCCCATCAGTACGGTTTCATGTTCGCCCAGCGGTTCCCCCCGGAGCTGGTCGCCGAGCTTTCCAGGCAGGGACACGAGGTGCATTTCGGCACCATGCTTTTCCACACCGATGGACTTTACGGCATGAACACGCCTACCATTTTAGCGAATATGCTGCGTACTTTCTGCCAGGGGATGAAGGTCTGCGTGGAAATCCTGCTCATGGCCGTCGACGGCGGTAAAGTCGATTCCGGTGAGCAGGTGGTGGTCGTGGCGGGTTCCGGGCGCGGTTCGGATACCGCCGTGGTGGCTTTAGCTGCCCCCTCCACCCGTCTCGCTGAGCTCCACATTACCGAAATTATCTGTAAACCCCTCCAGACCAAGCAGGGGTTGCCGCCCAAAATGCCCCCGCCGCCGCCTCCGGAAAAGAAACCATAAAAGCATTTTTCGCGGTTAATCAATACTGAAACGATTGAAGACACACGGCGGGCTGCCGTACCGGCAGCCCGCCGGATATCATTCGTCTGTTTCCTATGTCAAAATGAATTGATAGATTAAGCATTAACAAGAGTATAATGGGGTAAATTTTATTATAAGGACTGCTGAATGAACGACGAAAGCTTGGTCGCTAAAGTACAAAATATGGCCGACCTGGTGGACTACCAGGCGGGGTCTATCGTCAGCCGGACGGTTATCGATAAGCCCGCCGGGACACTGACGCTCTTCGCTTTCGATGCCGGCCAGGGCCTCAGCGAACATACCGCCCCTTTTGACGCCCTGGTCTATCTCCTCGACGGCATGGCTGAGGTTTCCATCTCCGGTAAGCCTTTCAAGTTGCAGCCGGGGGAGATGGTCATTATGCCCGCCAACCAGCCCCATGCTTTGAAAGCCGTCCGCAGGTTTAAAATGCTCCTGGCCATGATCAAGTCCTGACGCGTAGAACGCGACGCTGTTTCGACCTCCCATATCGTTTAACCATACGCAGTTTCCTTTTTATCTGCGGTCGGATTTCTCTAATACTGCGCAAATAGTCTCAATATTTGCACTTTAGTGTGAAATTGCGTATAGTCATGGGAAGTATCTTATTCGTTCTCGGTCAGGAGGTGTGTCATGCTGGATGAGCTGGGACAGAAGATTATCGCTGAGCTCCAGGAAGATGCCCGCCAGAGTTTCCGCGAAATCGGCCGCAAACTTAAGGTCTCTGAGGGGACCGTGCGCAACCGGGTCAAGGGTCTGGTAAGCAATAACACGATGAAAATCAGCGTGGTACCGAACCCGGAGCGACTCGGTCTGAATTTCATGTGCGTGATGTGTATCGAGGTAAAAGTGGGTACCGCCGAAAAGGTGGAGCATCTCCTGATACGGAGTCCCAACGTGTATTATCTCTGCGGCTGCACCGGCACTTATGATATCATCGGCATTTTCATCTTTCATACGCCTTCGGAGTTTGACGAGTTCGTCAAAAACGTCATCGCCGCTATCCCGGATATCGTCCGGACCACGACGTTCGTGGTGATGCACGTTTCCCGGAGTCCCTGGGAGCACAATCTGGACGTTGCCGCCCTCAAGAAGCCCTGAGCTGTTTTTCCCTGTCTTTACTCGGTGGATTAAGCCTGAAGAGAGGTAGCCTTGCCGCCCAAAAAAATTCCTCGCCCGCGTATTTTCGTCGGCTGGTGGTCTGTCCTTTTTATCGGGGTCATTTCCGGCCTGGGGCACGGATTTAACTCTTACGGCATATCCGTCTTCTTTAAGTCCATTGCCCGTGAGTTACAGTTGAGCCGCGCGGCCACTTCATGGGCGCCCGGTATCGGTCGACTCGAGGGGGGTATCACCTCGCCGCTGGTGGGTTGGCTCTCCGACAGGTTCGGCCCGCGCTGGGTGGTCATTATCGGCATCCTCATCACCGGCCTCGGCATGATTGTGATGAATTTCATCACCGAAGTGTGGCAGTACTACGTCGCCTGGGGTGTATTGATTGGATTCGGACTGAATATCGGCCTGACGGTCGCCTGCGATAAGATGATTAACGACTGGTTTATACGCCGCCGGGGACTGGCTCAGGGCATCAAGTTCGGCCTTATCAGCGTCTTCGGTATCGCCGTTATACAGATAATCACTCCTCTTGTCGAGCTGCGGGGCTGGCGTTTCACCTGCCTTATCTGGGGGTTTGTGGTGCTGGCGGCGATACCATTTGCCTATCTTTTAATCAAACCCCGGCGACCGGAGATTTACGGCCTCCTCCCGGATGGCGCCGTGGTCGACACCGGTGATGATTCTAAAGGCACCATGCTCGAGAAGGGCATCGGCTACGCCTCCAGCTTTCATGAGACGGAATATACTTTTAAACAGGCCGTTAAGACCGGCACGTACTGGCTGCTGCTCATCGGTTTCAGCGTTCACAATATCATCGCCTCCGGATTTAATCTGCACGTGTATCCCTTTCTCACCGATACGGGCATCAGCGAGGCGGCGGCGGGAAGTATGATGGGGATGATGATATTCTTTACCGCCCCCGCCCGGGTTTTCGGCGGGATTATCGCCGACCGCCTTCCCAAGCAGCGCCTCCATTTTATTTTATTGACGGCGTTCCTCCTTCAGGTAATCGGCCTGAGTTCTTATCTCCGCTTCCAGAGCCTTCCCTCTATCTACATCCTGCTGGCCTGTCATGGCCTTAGCTCGGGGGTGGTGACGCCGACAATTATCCTCATACTGGGGCGTTATTACGGCCGGAAGGCTTTCGGCTCTATTCTCGGCACCATGGTGGCTTGCCTGTCTCCGTTGGGGCTGCTGGCGCCGGTCTATTACGGCCGTATCTTTGATACCACGCACAACTATAACCTGGCTTTTATTACCGCCCTGGCGCTTTCCATCGTCGCCGCAGTCACGATGCTCTTTGTCCGCGTCCCCCGCTCGTCAGCCGATGGTTCCCTGGGCGGGACTTGGTAACCTCAAAAAAACTCTTACGTTTGACACTGTAAGCCGATAAGCGTTAAAATTTTTTATAGATGCCTGAAATGTTTGATACTAAAGGGATGGCCCGCCGCGAAGACTTGGAGCTCCGCCGCCGGTCTATCCTCAAACGCCACCGGATAATCTGGTTTTCGATTATCGGCGTCGTCGTTTTGTTTATCTTGTTCATCGTTTTATACAACTTTACTAACATCATGTTCGGTGTGTCGGAGGACGTGGTATCCGCGCCGCAGAGCGGGGACTGGACGATGTTCCGTCGCGACCCGGCCCACACCGGTAGTACCGGCGCGGCGGATGTCTCCGCGAACGGCACGCTGAAGTGGACCTTTGCCGCCGGCGATGCCATCCATTCGTCTCCGTCGGTAGTAAACGGCGTCGTCTACTTCGGCTCCCGCGACTACCACATATATGCCCTGGATGCGGCAACCGGGCGGCAGCTCTGGTCGTTTAAGACGGGTAGCTGGGTGGAGTCTTCGCCCGTCGTGGTCAATGGGGTGCTGTACTGCGGCTCCAACGACGGTCACCTTTATGCCCTCGACGCCGCTACCGGCGTGGAAAAGTGGCGCTTCAAGGCGAAATACGGCATGAGGTCTTCCCCTGCGGTCGCTAACGGTAAGGTCTACATTGGTTCGGATGACTACCATCTCTATGCGGTGGACGCCCCGACCGGTAAAGAGCTGTGGAATCTGGGGACGAAAAATCTCGTGATATCTTCTCCTGTGGTCACGGAAGGCGTCGTCGTTGTCGGCTCGATGGACGGCTCCTGTTATGCCCTGAACGCGGAAAACGGGAGGCGCCGCCTCGAGTTCGTCGGGGGGGCTACCATTTCCTCGTCTCCCGCGTTGGACAAAGGTACCGTCTATTTCACTAATTCCGCCGGTTATATCTATGCCATTGACGCTAAAGCCCGGAACTGGCTGTGGGAGAATAAATTGTCCGTATACTGGAGGGCCCTTTGGGTCTACGGCGTTGCCCCTAAACCGCCGGTCTCCTCCGGTTTTGTCTGGTTGTCATTTTACCCGGCAAGGGTTAGCTCCTCTCCGGCTATTCTGGACGGCACCCTGTACGTGGGCATGGGCGAATCGCTGATTGCCATGAATTTATCCGATAGAAAAATTAGCTGGAAATTTACGGCTTCGGACTGGATTTTATCTTCGCCTGCGGTTACCCCGTCGACTGTCTACTTCGGCAGCCACGATGGGCACCTGTATGCCGTGGATAGAACCACGGGCGTTAAACGGTGGGATTTTCTTACCGGGAATATCGTTAGCTCGTCTCCGACGGTGGCGGACGGCATGGTATTCGTGGGCTCGGAAGACGGTAAGCTATACGCGTTCGACTAGCCTTGGCGTGACTTGCCGGGTTTTGCCCCGGTGAGCTTTTTCGTCAGCTCCCCGCTCCTTTTACCCACCTCTTTGATGAACCCCTCTCTGCCCAGGTTGAACCAATAAGGCTCCCAGTCCATCTCCTTGAGGTTCTCTATGAGCGGAGAGATGGTATCGAAGGGGAACGTGATGATAAGCAGCCCTTCCGGCAGGACCCCCCGGGCTTTCATGCTGAAGCCGAGCCCGCTGACCGTGTAGTTCATTTCGCCGCTGAGGTAGGGGTGCGCGTAAATCCAGGCGCAGGCGAGGCAGGTCGTTCCCTTGGCATGCCACATCTTGCCGTCGGAGAAGCTGCTGGCGCGGAGCAATATTTCCGCCTGCCTGGTGTTGGCGGTGAAAATCAGCAGGTCCGGCTCGAAGGTCATCTTGTCGATAGACGCATGAGTGATGTATTTGACGGAGTCCTTGGCCAGGTGCGGCACGTAATCGTAGATTCTCCGGTTGGCGCCGGGATTTTTGAACATGGCGAACATCGGCCCGAGCTGCCCGCTGTACATTACCGGCGGGTATTCTGCCATGCCCAGCACCTGTGTCCCGCACTGTACATTTTCCGGCGTCACGTAAAACGGCTGGCCTGTCTGCGCTTCTTTAAAAAGCTCGCAGAGTGCCAGGCTTTTACTCGTTTGTTTGATTCCTGCCGGTTTACTCATCGAGTACTTCACGCCCACGGGCTTTCTCTCGAATTTGAATTTGTCGAAAATTGCGTAATCGGTCTTTTTAGGACTCATCGTTGGTTTCCCCTTTTTTACATGATTGTTTATATTTTCACAGTCCGGCCGCAGTGCGCGCAGACGATGCTCGGTTCGGGGAAGGCGGGGGGTATCTTGTATTTCGTCCCGCAGGCGCAGGTGACTATTTTGTAGTTGTTCATGCGCAGGAGCATATCTGATGTCTCCCGGGAGCGGGCTATTCTGTCCCCCCCGGGGGCTTCCTGTTCGGTGGACGGCCCTCTTAGCGACACGCTTTCGGCGGTGACCAGGGCAGTGCGAGGGATAATTTTCCGGTGTTTGACCTGTTCGTAAGCCTTCTCGTAGTCGGCTACGGATGCCCCGGCCATGGCGCGCAGGATCCTGATGCGTTCGGAAATGGGCGGGTGCGTGCTGGTGAGGTCGATAGCGGCGCGCCCTTCCTTGCGGAACGGATTGACGGTATACATCGGCGCGGTCGCGTTATTGGCGGCTTTAAGCTGTTTCGTCGAGGCTGCCAGCTTTTCCAGCGCCGATGCCAGTCCTTCCGGGTACCTCGTGTAGAGGGCGCCGGAGGCGTCCGCCAGGTATTCACGCTTCCTCGATACCGCAAAGTAAAGCAGTTGCGCGGCGATGGGCGCCAGTATCATCAGGACCAGGGCTACCACCAGGATGATAGCCTGCGCCTGCCCCGACGACTTGCTGCTGGAGCGCCGGTTGCCCATGCCGCTGTAAAACATTACCCTGGTGCCGTACCAGGCGACGATAACGATGGTGCCCAGAAGTACGCCCGCCAGGGACATGAGCAGGACGTCGCGGTTCTTGATGTGGGATATCTCGTGCGCGATGACCCCCTGGAGCTCGTCGCGGTTGAGGTTCTGGAGCAGGCCGGAGGTGACCGTGACGGCGGTCCGGTCTTTCGAGCGGCCGGTGGCGAAGGCGTTCATCGCCGGGTCGTCGACGATGTAGATGTCGGGCATCTTCTCCAGGCCGGAGGCGATTTTCATCTCCTCCACGATGTTATAGAGGCGGGGGTGGTCATCGCGTGTTATCTTGCGCGCCCCCGCCACGGACAGCAGGATGTTATCTCCCTGGAAGTAGGCGATGAGGAGCATGATCACCCAGATAATCACGGCGATAAAGAGTCCGGCGATGCCGTTGTCCATAAAGGCCGCCCCCAGGAAATAGCCGACGAGTACCAGCAGCGCTCCCAGGATGCCGATAAGGAACGCCGACCTCATCTGGTTGGACCTGATTTGCTCCCACATGAGTCAATAACCTCTATTTCGGTTGCTGGAAACTTACCTTGGGGGCTTCCCTTTCCGCCGGCGCGGCGGTCTCGAAGAACTCCCCGGCTTTGAAACTCATCATCCCGGCGATGATGTTGGAGGGGAACATCTGCGTCTTGTTGTTGAACCGGAGGACGGAGTCGTTGTAGAACTGCCGGGAGAAGCTTATCTTGTTCTCCGTCGAGGTCAGTTCCTCCTGTAGCGCGAGGAAGTTCTGGTTGGCTTTGAGGTCGGGATAGGCTTCCGCCACCACTAGCAGTCGCGAGAGGGCGGCGGTCAGTTCGCCTTCCACTTTGGCCCGTTCCCCGGCCCCCGCGCCCGAGGCTTTCTGGGCGATATTGCGCGCCTGGGTCACCGCCTCGAGCGTTTGCCGCTCGTGTTGCATGTATCCCTTGACCGTTTCCACCAGGTTGGGAATCAGGTCATAGCGTCGCTTTAGCTGGACGTCTATCTGCGCCCAGGCGTTCTTGACCTGGTTGCGCAGGCCTACCAGCCCGTTATAGGTCGAAGCGAAAATGATGATGAGGAGAACGACGATACCCAGGATTATCCATAGTGCTATCATGAGACCCTCCTTTTTCTTGTTTATCTTTACTTTTTGGCTTTAAATGTGTCCCCGAGGAAGTCCAGCACTCTTTCGGAAGCCCCTTCGGACGGGGCTTTGGCCGCGAGCTGCGTTAACAGGTGACGGACCTCGCCTCCGTCGAACCAGAGCCCCTGCCCGCGCCGGCAGACGTCGATGATTATCGGCGGCTCGCCGATGGCTACATCGCGCATCTTTTTCTGGCACACCGGGCATTTCCTGACATGGGGCGTTTCTTTTATTTCCGGCAGGCGGAGCAGGGTCTGCGGTGAAAAGTCCGCTGCCGGCAGACCGGCGGCCTCCAGGAACAACTCCAGTTCGCTCGCGTCGAACCAGATACCTTCGCACTGCGGGCAGTAGTCCAGTTCGATGCGGTGACTCTCCACGATTATCATTACCTTATGACAGACCGGGCAGATCATTCTTTCACCTTATGTTTATTCCCGTTTCTCATTATAACAACAGCTTTTTAAATACTCAAATACCTCTTGGTTCTGTTTGCTCAGAGAGTAGCCCGCCGAGAGGGGCGCCAGCCCCTCTCATCAATCCCTCCCCTCTCCAGCCATGAATGTCTCTGGTCGACTACCCATGCCGCAGGCTGGAGAGGGGTAGGGGGTGAGGTGTTAACATCCTTCGCGACAAAATGCTATTGTTTTTTACCCGGTTTCAGTGCATTATTAATCATGTAACGGCATCGGTTTAAAATCTGGGGGGCCGGGTAAACTTAACATAAATCGAAAAACGAATACGGAAATTTGAAGCTGGATTTTACATAAATCGAAAAACGAATCCCGAAGCTAATTAGCTTCGAAAAAGCAAAAAAAAATAAAAAAAACGAATAACCAATCCTCTCCCCTGTTTACTCTTTATCGCCCGGTAAAAGGTAAGAGGTATATTACTTCTGCTATAATTATATCGTGACCCGCCACATAGCCCTGTATATCCATATTCCTTTTTGCCGCCGTAAATGCCGCTACTGTTCCTTTACTTCCTTTGCCGGCCGCGAGGCGGATATCCCCGCTTACGTTAATGCTTTAAAAAGGGAATTAGCGCATCACAGGGATGGAGAACGGATTGACAGTATTTACTTCGGCGGCGGCACCCCGAGCCTTTTAACCCCCGCGCAAATCGGCGATGTCCTGGCGGAAGTACGTTCAAGCTTCTCTCTCTCCGGCGATGCCGAAATATCCATCGAGGCTAATCCGGGTACGGTGGATTTGCCGTATTTAACGGACATCCGTCGACTTGGCATCAACCGGTTGAGCCTCGGGGTGCAAAGCCTGCGCAACGATGAACTTAAGCTGCTCGGCAGGATTCATAATGCCGCCCAGGCGAAAGAGGCTTTGTCATTTGCCCGCCAAGCCGGGTTTAATAACGTTAACCTGGATTTTATTTACGGACTTCCCGGTCAGTCCCTGGCGGACTGGCGGGAGACTTTAGATGAGGCTTTAACATTGGCCCCTGAACACCTCTCTCTATACGCCCTCACTCTCGAGCCCGGCACGCCTTTATGGTCGGCGGTAGAAGAAAAACAGCTCCCCGCCATTATTCCCGACCTCGCCGCCGACCAGTATGAGCTCGCCGAGGATATGCTCGCGGCGCACGGCTATCGCCATTACGAGATATCGAACTGGGCCACGCCCGGGCGGGAATGCCGCCACAACCTGGTCTACTGGCGTAACGAGCCTTATCTGGGCGTCGGCGTGGCCGCCCACTCCTGCATGGAAGGGCATCGCTTCGCCAATACCTCGAATCTGGATGATTACCTCGCTGCCGCTTTACCTCCCAGGGAGTTCGAGGAAAA
>CAYXOZ010000031.1:6117-12257 GCA_964467135.1 uncultured Dehalococcoidaceae bacterium | reverse complement strand
ACGCGTTTCATTCTTCGCTCCTCTGGGTTATCACCGTCCTGCCGATATCCTTCTTTGCCGTTCTTTTCTTGACTACTCCCTGGTAGACGTCTTTGATTCGCCTGGCGATGGCACCTTGTTCCAGGTGCTTGATGTTTTCCCGTCCGTTGGTGCGCCTGGGTTGACTGAGCGCCATGACCAGTTTTTCCGCGACATCGGCAGGTTCCTGGGTACAGAGATAACAGCCTTCCGTTCCCCCGATGACTTCAGGTACATCGCCCACACGAACGGATACTACTGGCAAATTGCACGCCATGGCCTCTTTCACTACCATTGGCGAGCCCTCGGCATCAGAGACGAGCAAAAGGGCATCACAGGCATTCATATAAGTTGGTACCACGTCATGAGGTTGTTTAGTTACCAGGACAAGTTCAATCGAGGGGTCTTTCTCATGGGCTATTGCCACCGCGGCCTGGACGATGTCGAACCTTTTCTCCGGTCGCTGATAATGTCCCGCCCACAAGACGAGTTTTTTATCCATGGGTAAATTCAGTTTTTTCCTGGCTTCTTCTCTTGGCATGGGTAGGAATAGGTCGAAGTCGATGCCGCAGGGGATGATTATTGCCTTTTTATATTTCAGCCTTTCATCCATTTCCGGAGAGACCAGGATGACTTTGTTTACCAGCGGGGTAATGATTTTGCAGGGGGTGAATTGCCACGTCCAGAACTCCGGTCCATGATGTGTCAATACTATGGGATAAAGGAACTGTGTACGGGCGATAAGCCCGGAAAATACATAATGGGCATGAATGAGGTCATAGCGGTGCTTCAACAAGTGGCCCCAGAATCGGAAAATACCCCATAAGTAGTTAATCTTATGTTCTGACCCGTCCACCAGGAAAACATCGATGTCTATTCCCTCTTTCCTGAGGGCTTCCACCTGCTCCTGTACGAAGGTCCCGGAAGCCGGCTTCTCCGCGGAGGGGTACATATTGGTCAGGACGAGCACTTTCATTATGGCTCTCCTTTTCTATGCTTATTCAGCTGGTCGGGATTGCTCAGGAACAGGCCTCTGATGAAAGTGCCGTAATCATGATAGTACGAAGTGAGGACTTCCGGCGTAATTTCGTCAGCGATTTCGCGGAACTCTCTGTCGGTTCTCTTTGTTTTCAGGTTATAGCGCACCGTCAGTTCCAGGTAGGCTTTCCTCTGTCTTGCCAGATAATCTGTATCGGTATTTTCGGATTTGCGTTGCGCGCAAACTTTTTCAGGTATATCGAGGAAATAGGCCAGGTCTGGCTTTGGTGAGAGCGCCAGCATCAGTTTAATCGCCAGTCGATTAATTCTGTCGTTAGGCCCCAGCGAGCACTCCATTTCGGCGGCAGCATCGTAAACGTATCTATCGCAGACTACAACTCTTCCCAGGAGCATGGGGAGTCTCACCCGGAAGAAATAAGCCCCTACCATATCCACCGCCGCCAGGTACGACCAGAAGAAACGCATTATCGGATTGCGCAGCCTTTCCCCCCGCCCCGCCGCCCCTCGCTTCGACTCTTCGACTTTCAACGATTTACCCTTAATAATCTTGTTAATAGCGCTGAAGAACCGGATTAGCCTGGATGTCGCCGTCCGGTTCCAGTAATATTTGGCGTTGACTTCGCAGGTATCCAGAATTTTTACCAGTGTCTCGGCATGTAATGTCTTCCCCGAGCCGTCCGGACCGCTGAATGATACCAGGAATGAAGGTTGCGGCCTGATGCGGGTTCTCACCTTGACCCCGATAATCAGTGTCTGTACCGCATCGCGGAGCCTTTCTATGAGGTTAAAGTTCCTGTCACTGAGGATTTTCTTAAAATATAGATACTTGCTGAATGTAAACGAGAGACTCATGGGTAGTTTCACTGGCGTGCGGCGCAGGATTTTCCGGTAATATCGGTAGGTAAGAGGCGAGTGTTTTAACGCCGCTTCCCAGGACTCCCGTATTTTCGGCGGGACCGCGCTCCCACCCCAGACGGTTTCCTCCAGGTGCGCCACAAGCCCCAGACAAAAATGGAGCCCGTCAAGCCAACCCCGCTGCGCGGCTGTTTTTTCTATGTATTTCCAATCGATTGAGTCCTGGCGCCACGACTCCCGGATTTTTACGATATCGGCAAACCGGAATCGCTTGTTTTCGTAAAAGCTGTGCGCGATAGTAACTAAAATAACGTCTTCGGGCGAGGGGACGGTAAATCCATCGTCCGGGGCAGACTGACACCTCTCCCAGAGAGCTTTTTCGTCCATGAAGCCTACCCCCCATCCGACCTGCGTGTGAAGATGGATGGCGGAGATACTCACGCCTCCCGAGAACTTGCGGAAGAGGAACTTTTTCGGCTCCTCGATGTTTTTCAGCTCTACATAGCCCTCTTCCCGCAGGATTGCCCTGGCTGCCCCTTCGTCTTCTTCTCTCACCAGGACATCCAAATTATCGCTGGTATAAGGAAAAGAGGGATAAACGCCGCCCGATTTAATTAATAAAGAGCGGATACCGGCTTTAGCCCATCGTTCCCGGACGATGTTATATTCTGTTTTCAGAGAATTGTAAATAACATTTTCTTCGTTCCGGGCTGCCTGGAAGTCCGGCGAACCGAGAAGCTCCGCCGACTCACTGCCGTGATTCAAAGCCAGCAGAGGGTATTTATTCTTCTTCCAGAATTCCAGCAGCGCCGGGATATCGAGCTGACGGTTGTTGTCGTTATGAAGTCTCCCGGCTATCTGGGACAGGGTGGCGTTCAGTATGGACAGGCCGGCTTTCATGAACGGGTCTCCTCGAGTGCCCCGGCTTGCTCCAGGATAACGCTGGATACCTTTTCCCAGGAATAGGCCGCTACTTTTTCCCGTGTGCGACAGCCGTTCATGCTTTTTACTCTGGCCACTCTTTCTGACAATTCCTCCGGACTTTCGGCGAACAGAAGCCCCTGCCCTTCATCGAAAAGCTGCGGTAACATTCCGTAGCGCACCGTTACTACCGGCAGATTGCAGGCCATGGCTTCTAAGACTGACAAAGGCGTACCGATGCATTGTTGGTCGGAGACCACCGGGAATAGATAGCAGTCAGCAAGCTGGTAAAGCTCTTCGATATTAGCCAGATATTCGTCGAAAATTTTGATGCCCTGCTCCTTCAATCGACGATATATTTCAACCCTGTCTTTGTGAATCAGGCTGCTCCCGACTAAGACTACTTGCGCATCGTGCTTACGGCATATGTCTGTCAGGAGTTCGATGTTTCTGCCCCTGGTTATATGGCCGACATGCAGCACGGTAAAGGCTTTCTCGTCTAAACCGTACTTGGTTCTCAATGCTGTTTTTTTATCTTGAGCGACCGGGGCGAATTTTTTCAGGTCCACGCCGCTGGTGAGCAACCTGGCGTTACATCCCAGGTTTAACAACTGCCTCATCGATTGCTCATGCTGTACAAAAACTATGTCTGGCGAGAGCAAACGTATAAGATATCGCGAGACGCGGCCATAACGCCGCGGCTGCAGAGAGACCATAACTGTCCTGGCGCCGGGGCAATACAGTTTGAGTACCCGCGCCCGCAGGAAGCTGAAGATGGTCGCCGAAGCTGACGGCACATAGCAGATAATCACAGGTTTAAACCGGTTTAATCTGGAAAACAGCCGGTAGCTTAGGAAAAATTTGTTGGTCTTCAATGAAACCGCATTCGGCGTCGCTATTTGTCCTCGCGAACGGACCGAAAGCCCCAGCACGCCGTGTTCCTGAGACCACCCCTCTATCAGGGAGCTGGCGAAATGCTTTATCCCTTCGTCGATGGGTAAAGAAAGGTCTTCAGCGATAACGCAAATGGAACGCCGTACCTTTTTCGGGGTATCAGGCATTATCGTACCTCGCGGTAGCTGCGGATTTACGGTACCATTCCACGAACCGGGCGATACCTTCCTCAATGGTTACCTTGGGTTTGTAACCGAGGTATTTTCCGGCTCTGGTAATATCGGCGTAAGTAACGGACATGTCCCCTTTTTGTTCGGGCATGTGTTTAATCCTGGCTTCCTTTCCGATGGACTTTTCGATAATACGAATCAGTTCAATCAGTGTTACCGACCGCGAATCTCCGAGATTGAATATCTTAAATCCTCGGTTCCGGGAAGCCAGAGCCTGTGCCGTACCATCGATGATATCGCTGACATATGTATAATCGCGTTTCGAAGTTCCATCTCCCAGGACGGATATCTCTTCTCCGGAATCTATCTGTCTTGTAAACAGGCTGATAGCCATTTCCGGTCTCTGGCGGGGCCCGTATACGGTGAAGGGACGGATTACTATCACAGGCATACCGTAAAGGTGGTGAAAAGTCCGGCAAAAAAGCTCAGCCGCTAGCTTCGAGGCGGCGTAGGGCGAAGTTGGACGGTCGAGTTTGGCATTTTCCTTGAACGGTACGCTGGCGCCTATACCATAGACGGACGACGATGACATTAAAAGGAACTGTTTTATACCGTGTGCTCGGCTGGCTTCGAGCAGATTAATCGTTCCTCCGATGTTTACGTCCTGGTAGAGGCCCGGCTGCTGAATTGAAGGCCTTACTCCGGCCCGGGCTGCCAGGTGCGCCACCAGACTGATATCGTGGTCTTTAAACATTCGGTTTATCAGGTCGGCATCACGGATATCACCCTCTACAAGCTCGAACACCGCTCTAGCCGCGATTGAGCGGACATTAGCCCGCTTAATCGCCGGTGGGTAGTAGTCGTCGAAGTTATCCAGCCCTACCACCCTGTACCCGGTATCAATAAGCCTCTCCGCAAGATGAGACCCTATGAACCCGGCTGCCCCGGTAACCAGAACCGTGCGCTTCACTACGGTGACTCCGTATTTTCACCGGATGAAAAAAGTACCTTCTTTAGCCATCGGCGGTTAAGGATACCCCAGGAGACTACCACGCCCAGTATAGCTCCGATGATCAGAGCGTTTCGAACCGTTACCCTTGCCGGGAATACGATATAGGGTACGGACGGATTTCCCACGGCGAGAGACTCGAGTGCTTGCATCGCGCCGCCGGAATTGACGAAGGTCGAACTCAAGCTATTATTCAAAGCTGCCAATTCATTATTCAGTGTGGTAACCTTAGCCTGAGCAATCTGATAGTCGAGGTCTTTAGATAGTTGGCTGCTTCCCAGCTTTACCTGGAGAGCCGCCAGGTCCTGTCTGGCTTTAGCTAAAGCGGCACTGGTCATTTCAAAGGTTTCCTGGGTAGTGCTGGCAACATCATTAGTAGATAGGTCGCCGAGCTTTTGCAGCAAGATAGTCAATTTTGCGTTGAGAGAATCGACATCCGCCTGGGCAAGTCTAATATCCAGGGTCACTCTCAGTTGTTCATCACTGGTCTGACCCTGTAGAATCGCCAGTTCCTTTTTATCGTCCGATAGAGCCCGGCTGGTTGTGTCGAGCCTCTTCTTTGCGTCTTCGTAAGCCGCGCCTGAGGTCACACCATTAGCAATCATTTCTGCCAGTCCGAGCGTCTGTAGCCCGGTGACGAAATCAGTTCCACCGTTCATGATGATATTGATTCTGGCCTCCAGCGCGGCGATTTCAGCTGTCAGATTGATATAACCGGGGAGGTTGGTGACGTCCGCCGCGGCTTTCTGCTCAGCCAGTTTATTTACTTTTTGTTGCGCCAGCAAAATCCCCGTTTTCACGAGTTCTATTTCCTGTAGAGTTTTTTCATACTCCTGTTTTATCGCATCTTCGCTATTTCCTTCGTAAGTCATGGTAGCCAGAATATTCGCCTGCCGTAACAGTTCGCTTTCCAAAGCTTTTACCCTGGTGTCTAGTGCGATATACTTTGGGTCGCTATTAATCCCGGAGACACCCTGTCCTTCGAGCGCAGTGACTTCCTGTTCGGCTTCAATAATGGCCTTTTTGACTTCTTCAATAGCCAGTAATATGTTCTCCCTTGTCTGTTGCTGCAGGTTTTTCTCTTCGGCGATTATGAATTCTCGAAAGACCTCGGGGATACGACTGGCCAGAAAAAGCGCCTCTTCAGCGGTAGGAGTGGTCACCAGAAGCACTATCGACGGTTGTTCACTCTCTGAATCGTATTTCGTACTAATTATATTATCCAGTTCATCGACGGTATGTTGATACATCGGCGAATTCGTCGCCAGGTCGAT
>CAYXOZ010000031.1:0-6017 GCA_964467135.1 uncultured Dehalococcoidaceae bacterium | reverse complement strand
GCCTTGGCGATGTTCCTCCGCTTTTCAATCCACTCATCGAGGTGGGGGAGCTTGACCTTTAAAATGGCTGCCTGTATTTCATCCAGGCGCCCGTTGACTCCCATTACGGCATGGTAATATTTGGCGTTCTGGCCATGGTCCCGCAGTATACGGCACTGCTTGGCTAATTCGGGGTCGGACGTTGTGATTATACCAGCCTCGCCGTAAGCCCCGAGATTCTTGGTAAAGTAGAAACTGAAGCAGCCGATATCTCCGAGCGAGCCGGTGCGTTTCCCTTTATATTCCGCCCCGTGCCCCTGGCAGGAATCCTCGATGACGCGGAGATTATGGGCTTTAGCCAGCTTCCAGATTAGAGTCATATCGGCCGGCTGCCCGTAAAGATGCACCGGGAGTATAGCTTTAGTACGGCCGTTTATCATTTTCTCTATTTGCGCTGTGTCTATATTGTAGGTCTCCGGGTTGATATCAACGAATACAGGCTTGGCGCCCGCCAGAATGATAGCTTCGGTCGTCGCGATAAAGGTGTGAGCAACGGTGATAACCTCATCGCCCGGGCCGATACCACAGGCGCGCAGGGCGATGTGCAGGGCATCCGTCCCTGACCCGACGCCTATGCCGAATTTGGCACCGCAGTAAGCGGCAAAATCAGCCTCGATGGCCTGGACGTTCTTGCCGAGAAACAACTGCATCCCATCCAGCGCCTGCGCTACTTCATTCAATATTTCGTCTTTTAGTCCCTGATATTGTTTTTTTAGGTCGACAAGGGGTATGTGCACTTTATGTCCTCCCTAATAGATGACTGTACGGTTTGTCCCTGATTCCCGTGGTGCAGGTAAGGTCCCCGACCTCGCACTTGACCTGGGCGGGATTACCGTAGACCACTACCCCGGGTGGTACGTCTTTGGTGACCACGCTGCCTGAGCCGATGACGGCGTTTTCCCCGATGGTGATACGGGGCAGTATGGTCGCGTTGATGCCTATCTGGGCTCCTCTTTTTATCGTCGGCCCGTGCATGCACTCGGAAGCATCCGGGCAGCCCGGGTGGATGTCATTGGCAATCGTTACGCCCGGGGCCATGAAAACGTTGTCTTCGATAATCGTAAACTGGGCGACATAGACTTTGGTATGGATTTTTACGTTATTGCCGATGCGGCAGCCGTAATCGATCACCGAGTTATTCCAGATACGGAAGTTGTCCCCGATTTCGTTTTCCTCCCTTATTACAACGTTATGCCCCGTCTCCAGGTTACAGCCGATACGGCTGCCCCCGTAGATGACGGTGCCGCTGCGGATATGGGCCGCTGGCCCGATGTTCAGCGCGAGGTGCCCACCTCTGGCCGGCAGGTAGCCCAGGATGACGGTATTGTCGATGATGGCGCCCTCCCCCAGGCGTATCATCTCATTGTTATTGACTTTTATCCCAGCCGTGGCCCTGATGTCTTCTTTCATATTTTTCCTTCTCTCAATTATTTCTTCAGGCTACTGCCATGCTCGTCAGGTCTAATTTGACTCGCTGTCCGCCGTTGGCGAGCGATTTATCGGCTGCTTCCAGAATACTGGTTACCTTAAGACCCGCCCAGCCGTCGCTCCTTGGTTTGATGCCCTCGGTGACGCACTTGATGAAGTGGCTGCACTCGATTTTAAGGGGTTCCGCGTTGGAAATATAAGGTATAACCACGTCGCCGTAGCGATAGTTAGGCGGCCACGCGGAGAACTTGCTGTTTCCGTTTCCGTTGCCGTTATGTTGCATGGTCAGCCCTTTGTCATAGATATGTATTTTCTCGGTCTCGGAAACGTCGTCGTAGACCGCCATTTTCTGACTGCCGACAATGGTGACCTGCCGTACCTTGCGGGGATGGAGCCAGCTCACGTGAACATGCCCCGTCTTTTCGTTTTTAAACAGGATTTCAATATAAGCGCTGTCGCAGTTGTTCGGTTTAATATGGTGCGTGCCCCGCGCGCTTACCGAGGTTGGCGTTTCGTTAATCAACGATAGTATGATGCTTATGTCATGGGGGGCCAGGTCCCATATGACGTTCACGTCGTCCCGGAACAGCCCCAGGTTAAGTCTATCGGCCTCGATATCGTAGATATCCCCAAGATCGCCGCTGCCGATTACGTTCCTCAGGAAATCCACAGCCGGGTGGTACTCGTAGGTGTGTCCCGCCATCAGCACCAGGTTCCTCTTCTCCGCCAGTTCGATCAGCGATAGAGCTTCCTGGCTGCTGGAAGTCATGGGTTTCTCTATCATGACATGCTTGTTGCAGAGCAGGGCTTCCCTGGCGAGCCGGTAATGTGTATTAACCGGTGTGGCGATTATCACCGCATCTATGTTGTTCTTGAGAAAATCTTTGTAGTCAGACGTGGCCGCCAAACCGGGATACTGTAGTCGGACCTGCTCCAGCTTATGCTCATCGAGGTCGCATACTGTTGCCAGGTCTGCGCCGATGAGCTCATGGCAGACCCGTATGTGTTTAGGTCCCCAGTAGCCGCAGCCGGCAACACCAATTTTAATCATTATTTTTACCTTCCTTACCGCGGTTAGCTGCCTTCTCCTTTGAGAACGGCGCGGGCGGTTAATATTATTATCATGATGTCCAGGAGGAGGGATTGCCTTTTAATGTAGTCCTTATCGAGCTTTATCATTTCTTCGAAATAAAGCTTCTTCCGGCCGGACGCCTGCCACAGACCGGTTAAGCCGGGTTTAACCATGAGCCTTTTTCTGGCGCTTTCATCGTACATGTCCACCGCGAAAGTGATATCCGGTCGCGGTCCCACAAAGGACATATCTCCTTTTAATATATTAAAGAGCTGCGGGAGCTCATCCAGGTTGGTTTTGCGAAACACTCGGCCCAATCTTGTCACACGCGGGTCGTGGACACGCTCATAAATGTCCTGTCCGTTTTCATCCAGAGGGCTCACTACCTTCTCGCGTATGTACCTGGTGATAAACGCTTTGTACTTGCTATCGTCGTTGTTTTTATACATACTGCGGAATTTATACAAAATGAATTTGCGTCCGTCTTTTCCCACCCGCTCCTGGCGGAATACCGGACTTCCCGGTGAATCCAGTCGTATCATGACAGCGATAACGGCGAGGACAGGAGATAGAATAACCAGGGTAAAAAACGCTGCCGTGAAGTCAAAGAGGGGCTTTATCCGCTGGTAAGTCAATAGCCCGGACAGCTCCGTTTTACTCACGGGAGTAGTATCGGATTCTGCTTCTTTTTCGTTCGGGAGAGCGTCTGCATTGCTGAGTGGCTGGATATCCTGTTTACTATTCATTTTATATTTTTAATCCTATTTGATGACAGTTAGGAACGGGTGGCACCTAGGTTAGGATTAGGTTAGAACCCATCAATCGGGCACCATCCGCCGTTCAGTTCCTTTTATATTGTCATTTGCTTCTGCTAATTGAAGTCCTGGTACCTGCGTTACCCCGCCCGATTCCCTCGTATATAAAGCCGGCCCGGCTCATCGTCTCCGGGTCGTACAGGTTGCGGCCGTCGACCATGATAGGCTGGTTCATAAGAGAAGCCAGTAAAGGCAGGTCGAGCTCCCGGAATTCTGGCCATTCTGTGACGAGTATCAGAGCGTCGGCCCCCTTGGCCACATCATATGCGTCCGTGCCGTAGTTCACGCTGGGCATGAGTCTGGCGACTGCTTCCATTGCCATCGGGTCGTAAGCTTTTATCCGGCACCCTGCATCCTCGAGAAGTGAAATGACCGATAATGAGCGCGCCTCGCGTATGTCATCCGAGTTCGGCTTGAACGAAAGCCCCAGTAATCCGATGGTCTTGCCTTCCAGGGAACCCAGCAGCCGGCGGAGTATGGTTACTGCTATATAGGGCTGCTGCTGGTTTATCTGCTGCACTGCCCGCACTATTCTGAGGGGAATACCGCGACTTTTTGCCATGTGGATGAGTCCCCTGACGTCTTTCGGCAGGCAGCTACCGCCCCACCCCAGCCCCGCGTTTAGATAGTCTTTGCCGAAACGGGGGTCCAGCCCCATGATATCCGCTACTTTTACGATATCCACCCCGTATTCCGCGCACAGCAGGGCCATCTCGTTCATGAAGCTGATTCTCGTGGCAAGGAATACGTTGGAAGCGTACTTGGACATTTCGGCTGTCTTGTTGTCGCACTTTATCAGCGGGAAATCTATGGGTCTGTAAAGGTCGGCTACCGCTTCGGCCAGAGCCGGGTCGGAAGACCCCACCACCACCCTGGTCGGGTTCATAAAATCAAAGACCGCCGCTCCCTCTCTCAGGAATTCGGGATTGGAGACTACCGGGAATCTATGTCCGTTGTGACAGCTTTCGGCGATTATGCTTTCCACTGTTTCCGCAGTGCCCACGGGCACGGTGCTCTTAATCACCACTATAAGTGGTCCACTAGCTGTATGCGCGATTTCTTTTGCTGCCAGCCGGACCCATTTCAGGTCTGGTTTGCCGTTATTGCCTGACGGCGTGCCCACCGCGATGAAAGCGAATTCCACGCCGGTTAAACCCTCTTTATAATTATTGGTAACGTGCAATCTTCCTTCACCATGGTTCCGTCGCCATAGCTCGGGCAGACCCGGCTCATTAATAGGTAGTTCACCGCGGTTAAGCGATTTTATCTTCTCGATGTCTATTTCCACCAGGTTTACCTTATGGCCGAGTTCCGCAAAACACGCCGCCGTTACCAGCCCGACATATCCTGCTCCTATGATTGCTATATTTTTCATTGTCCTTACCTCGGTTTGTTTTAATTGAATTCTATTCCATGCTGGTTAATTATCGGTGGAATATGTGTTAGGAAAACGTTAGAAACCCGCTTTCGGGCGACTTCCTGATTTAGTTCTTTTGTCTCGGGGCGGACCGCATAAAAGCGGATGACAACGACACTCGACCGCTTATATCATAATATCGCCGCAGTTAGAACTGTGTCGGAGACAAGTCGGAAAATGGTTAGAATTCCTTTTTATGTCTTCTTTCCGCAGGAATTAAACGGCTTGTCCTGGGTTTTTTTAACGAGTCTTTTCCTGCTTATTTACGTTCCGCTAGTGGTGATAATTCGCCACCGATGGTTAGAGAAAGCTCTAACCTCCCGAAGGAGCGGCTCTTTTACCTAAGTTAGAATGATGTTAGAGTCCGGTTAAAAAATGGTTAAAATTCCCTCTTTTCCCACTTGACTATAGGCTGGTGTTGGTTTAAAATGGTGGCACTCAGGGGTAATAGTACCAAAGAAAACAGTACCAAAGTATAAAATTGGTGGGAAAAGGTAGGAATAGTTATATTGACTTTTAAGGTATCACATAATATGCTGGTATTAGCTTTTCAAAACCATTTTTCCCCGGATATGTTAAAAGAAGGGGTTACCCCAGGTTTTTTTCGGGTAGAGGCAACCCTTCGGCATAAAAGAGAGGTACCTGATGAGAGGTAAAATTCTACTGATTGAAGATGATGTCGAGTTTTCCAAATTGACCCAGATGTGGCTTAAAAATGCCGGTTATGAAGTGATGACCGCGGAAGATGGCGTGGAAGGAATGCGGCGCGTTTACAGCAGCCGTCCTAACATGGTACTGCTGGACGCCAATATACCGAAGATGGACGGCTGGGAAGTCTGCCGGCGTATCCGCGAGATGAGCGATATCCCCGTCCTTATGGTTACCGTCAACGGCCAGAAAGCCGACCGTCTCAAGGGATTCGTCGTCGGCGCCGATGACTATATCACCAAGCCCGTCGATTTTCACGAGCTGGTAGCCAGGGTGCAGGCTGTCCTGCGCCGGACCGGCACCAACCTGTTGAATGAAGAACCCAGCAGCTTTCATGACGGCGAGGTAGAAATAGAGTGGCGGAGCCGCCAGGTCTGGGTCAGGGGCGAGCGGGTTAAGCTTTCCCCCACCGAGTTCAAAATTTTATCCTGCCTCGTCAAGAACCGCGGCTGGATCGTCACTCACGAGCAGCTTCTTGAGAAGGCCTGGGGACCGAACTATATCGGCGATAAATCCTTCGTAAAATTATATATCAGAT